>DATDUS010000100.1:0-8770 GCA_035290285.1 Patescibacteria group bacterium | reverse complement strand
TTGCGGCGTGGCATTCAGAAAATGCGTAATCATGCCCTGGCCAATCACTGCGTAGGATTTTTGGCCAAACTTTGCTTTTGCCAGAATCATCACAATATCTTGCAAACGCACCGGAGCATTATTAATACGATATTCAGATTCGCCGGTTCGAAAAATTTTTCGCGCAATAACAACTTCTGTATAATCCAAAGGAATGCGACCATCTGAATTATCTAAATGCAACTCCACTTGCGCCATGCCTAAACGAGATAAAGCATCAGACCCACCAAAAATAACATCTGCACCTTGCTTAGTACGCAGAGTTTTCGAACTTTGTTCACCGAGCACCCAACGAATTGCATCAGAAATATTCGATTTTCCAGAACCGTTCGGACCAACGATTGCCGTAAAATTCTTCGTAAAATTGAAGGTGGTTTTGTCTGCAAATGATTTAAACCCATGCAGGGTAAGAGTGTTCAAACGCATGTGTGTGATTATACCAGAATACGAAAAAAAAGCTATCCTATTGTTGTTCGCGGATCCTGCCTGCGTGGAAGCATCCATTCAATCAATGCACGCTTACGCTATTGCATTGAATTGAATGGTGCTCCTTGTGCAGATCCTCCCTCACAATGCACGTCATATGTATGGAAAAAATAAAAAATGCTTTATACTAACAATAATGAATCTAATCTATTTGATATATGCTCTATGAACTATCGAACCCTATTTTCGTCGCTCGGTGTTTCTTTTGTGCTTGGTGTATTGTTCCCATGCATCACTGCTGCTGCAGGACCCATGGTACATGTCGATATACAAACAAATACCATTACCATTACGCACGATGAATCTATAAAAGAATATGCTATAAATACTATCACCTACAAAGACGCAAAAGATATTCAAGCAATGCGCATTGAACGCAATGGAATATACTATATCGTAACGCTTATAAAAAAAGGAAATTATAGTACACTTCGGCTGTACACTGAATTTGGAGCACTCATCACAAAAAAAACGATTCTCACAAAAACGACAGCACAAAATTTTTCTGTCATCAAGCTCAGTCAACGTATTGTAGATAATAAACAATATTTCCGTATTCGTGCCATTAAATTGGACAAGGCAGGAAAACCAATTCGATATATCATAAAAGAGTACTATGTGCGCCCTACGAGTGAGAAAAAAATAAAACGCTCAGCATACGCAATTTCACAAAAAATAACCTATCCTTCATTTTCTGGCATGAGTAATACAGCGGCAGGGATGGCGTTGCTCAATTATGAGCGCAAGGCTTCTGGATTGCTCCCTGTTGATCAAAAAAGTGAGCTAAATAATGGCTGCGCAGCTCATGTGGAATATTTACGATTGAATAACATATTAACACATTATGAAGATCCTTCTCAATCCGGATATACAGAGGAAGGGGCTGCTGCTGGCACTGCAAGCAATCTGGCTTCGCAAAGTACCACAGATATGCGCACTGCTATTCACACCTGGACAACGGCCATATATCATCGTTTCCCCCTGTTGGTCAACGGATTACAATCTGTGGGATGGGCTGTATCCTCACGTTCGACGCAAGGAAAATATTATGTGTGTATAAACGTTCATTCAGCAAAAGATTTTGCTGAGGTGACATCAAACGGCCGTATAAATAATACAACTTATTATGATCCTTATAATCATGATCCTATTCCTTACCCTGGCGTAAATGAAGAGCATATTCCTTCCACATTTAGCACAGGCGAAATACCAGACCCACTAGAAGCATTTGGCGGTACGTATCCTTCTGGACAACCCATTTCTCTGACGTTTTCAACATACCAAACAGTAAAAAATATGAGAGTAACGCTTACGGATGCAACTGGCGCAGGCGTGGCAGGATATCTTCGCAATCCAGATGATCCAGGCGATCCGAATGAATTATTCCAAGGAAATAGTGTGAGCTTTATTCCCAAATCTCCACTCAAAAACGACACACAATATACGGTTACCGTTTCTGGAAAACTGAACGATACAGATTATTCAAAAACCTGGAAGTTTACAACAGAATAATACTTCGAAAACAATATACAAAGTAAAAATAACTATATGCGTGAGACGCTGAAGGCGGAATCCATTTCAATGCACGCTTACGCTATTGCATTGAAATGGATCCTTCCCGCAAGCTCTCACCCGCTTATTTAGCAGGATGTTCAAATTGAAGCCACCCCTTAACCTCTAATCCTGCTTCCGCTGCTTTCATTTGTGCTTCCTGTTTTGACCTTCCTTCACCTGCTGCCACTTGCTCATTTTGCAAAAATACGCCGACAATAAATTCTTTATCGTGATCTGGCCCTGATTCTTTCAGTACGCGATAGGTAGGTGTAACACCCATTAATTCTTGCGCTGCCTCTTGAAAACGACTTTTTGCATCTAAATACAATTTATAACGTAAAATGTGTGGAAGTTTCGAAATAATATTTTTATGAATAAATGTTGCGGTCGTATCATAATCTTTATCAAGGTAAATTGCTCCAATAATTGCCTCGACACAATTTGCTAAAATAGATTGCCGTGCTTTTGAATTAGTGTCCTTCTCTTCTCCACGTGAAAGATACAAAAATTGCTCAATACCCAATTGTTCTGCCACCAATGCCAACATTTGTGCATTGACAAGACTTGCGCGCCAATTGGTCAGCTCTCCTTCCGGATTGGGATAGCTATTAAATAAATGTTCAGTAACGATTAATTCTAATACTGCGTCGCCCAAAAACTCTAACCGTTCGTTATGATCAAGAGGAAAATCGCGATGCTCATTAATAAATGAACGATGCACCACTGCTTGGCGCAATAAATTAGTATTGGTAAATTTGACATCAAGACATTTTTCCAGCTGGGTAAGATCTTTATTCATACATACTTATTAAGATTGTTGTTCTGTTGTTGGTTCACTGAGCGTTTCCGGCGGAATTTCACCATTTTTTTCCATGGTACGGTAAATAGAGCCCAGTACACCGTTAATAAACTTGCCGGAAGATTCACCACCAAACGCTTTCGCTAATTCAATGGCTTCATTAAGTGCCACTTTTGGAGGAATTGCTGTATCAAATTGTAATTCATAAATACCAATACGTAATACGTTTCGATCAACTAAAGTAATTTGAGGAAGTGGCCATTCGGGTGCATACTGTTCAATAAGTATATTTATTTCCGAAGCATGACGAATGACGCCGTGCACCAAATTGGTCGTAAAATCCACATCATCAAATTTTGATGAAAATTCTGCAAGGTTATGCGCTAAAATTTCCGGAATATTCCTCTTTCCTTCATGAAAATCCCACTCAAATAATGTTTGTAGGGCAATAATGCGCCCAAGATGACGGTTGGACATAAATAGAAAGAGAAATGAATAAAACAGTTATGCTCTCTTTTCTGCTACTGCTTTTGTTTTCGCTTCTTTTTCTGCGAGTTTGGTCGTTACTTTTTTGTCGAGTTTTCGTTCTGCTTTTGCTTGCAAATGCAATACATCACGACCACGATAATACCCGCAAGAAGTACATGCATAATGTGGACGCACCGGTGCTTGGCATTTTGGGCATGAAGCAATGCTTAGTTGTGGTAATGCGTGATGAGCTCGTCGTGTGCGTGTGCGACGCTTGCTAATACGTTTTTTTTGTACAGACATAACTGCTAAAACAATTAATAATTCTTCTCTCGAACTATACAGGATAGGGAGATTTTTTGCAAGGGCTGCAGCTTTGGCGGTATAATAGATGTATATGAAAAAATCACTCTTTATTGCAAACTGGAAAATGAATAAAACACAACAAGAAGCGCAAAATTTTGTGGATGTGCTCACACACACCCCAGCACTTTTTGATAAGGGCGAAATACTCATTGCTGCCCCGTTTACCCTTTTACCACTCCTTTTTACTGCTGTGCAACAGACTCCCATTCAGTTGGCAGCTCAAAATATGTTTTATGAAGAATCTGGAGCCTTTACCGGAGAGATTTCACCAATACACGTCCAAGATGCCGGATGTACTCATGTTATTATTGGTCACTCCGAACGCCGCCATGTATTCTTGGAAGACAATACGCTTCTCAATAAAAAAAATCATGCAGCTGCAAAACACAAACTTATTGCCATTTATTGTATTGGTGAAACACTGGAAGAACGAAAATGTGGAGATGCAAAAACAGTGGTAAGAGAACAACTGCAAGCAGGATTAGAGAGCCTCTCTTTACCATATATTGAACAGATGATTATTGCCTATGAACCAGTGTGGGCCATTGGAACAGGCGAAACAGCCACACCAGAGCACGCAGAAAAAATGCATGCATTTATTCGAACACTATTGCCTCAAAAAACACGTATTGTGTATGGTGGTTCAGTGAATGAAAAAAATGCACATGCCTTACTACAAAAACCCTCTATTGATGGAGTCTTAGTTGGTGGTGCAAGCGTTGACCCGCATCAATTCATCACACTTATTACTTCAACTCATGGGCAATAGTTTTCTTATTCTTTTTTTTCTATTGGCACTTGTTGATGGTTGGGTGTGCATCAATGTTCTAGATCATAAACGATATATTTTTGGGTGGAAAAAAATACTCTTCTCATTTTCACTTGGAACCGTGCTGGAAAGCGATGGTATTCTGCTGCTTGCGCTACTGATGCGTCATGTAGAATGGGCGCTGTATAGTAGCATGCTGTTACAAATCATCGGAATACTGGTGTATTATGTGGTGAAACACCCATCGCTCAAAACGATTTTACGTACTGTGTGGCATTCAGTGCGTCATACCAAAAAACGCACTCTCACTGATTGGTTTTCGTATGTTGGTCTTACGAGCATCATTGCAATGCTATGTATTATTTCACTACAAGCAATGGTGTGGAAAAATGGCGAAACTCCCTATGGTATAAAAGAAGGATGGGGAGACGCTGCATTTCATTTAGGAATGATTCAACACCTCGCCACAGTGGATCCCTTTATTCTGGATCAGTCTATTGCAGGCGGCGAACCACTCACCTATTCTTTTTTAATTAATTTTATCAGTGCTCTTTTTTTGCGAATGGGGGTTTCCTTGCCAATAAGTTGGCATCTTCCTTTGCTACTGTTTGCTGCAAGTTCTGCAGTTGCACTGTACCAAATAGGAGCAGTATGGCTGAAGAAAAAAATTTTCATTATTTTCTTTATTTTTTTGGTACTCTGCGGAAGTGGCTTAGGATTTTTATGGTATGGCAAACAAGCCATGGATCGTTCACCAGAATTAGGTATCAGACAAGCATTGATTGAAGAATTTGTGCACCCTAGCCACCGATATACCTATCTTGATGCGCATAACGAAATTTTTAAAGAAAAAGGAGTGTATGCCGCAAACATTGTATGGATGGCTCCTATCAACATATTTTTTTCTCATCAACGTTCATTTTTTGTGGGTGCAAGCATATCTTTTTTTCTGCTCTATGGAATGTGGTTATATAAAAATAAACAAAAACAATGGTTTCGTTGGTGGTTACTCATTCCCCTTCTACCTCTTGCACATATTCATAGTTTCATTGCTATTGTTATTATTATCGGAACACTATTTTTCTCTTCTCTCAAAAAAGAAAAAAAATATCTACTCACACACAGCCGACTCATACTATTCGTTATCGGAGGTGTTTTTTTGCTCACGCTGCCTCAACTATTTTTTCTGACAAAAGGAGCCATAACAGGCAGTGGCTTCCCACTTAAACTATGGTTCGGTTGGCTCATGTGTTGGCATGAACAATCATGGTTTTTTTGTGACAAAAATATTCCGGGAACTGATTCAAACATTCTGTGGTTTTGGATGAAAAATTTTGGCGTCATTTTTCTTGGATGGTTGACCGCTGCTATTGCCGTCTCATGGATTCCTTCCCTACGAAAGCAAATAATATACACACTTGTAGTCCCCAGTTGCGCCTTGTTTATTTTAACAAATATTTTTAAATTTCAACCCTGGGCATTTGATAACAATAAAATTCTTTTCTATTGGTGGATGCTTGCGCTACTTTTTATTCTATATTGGTGGGAGTATGTTTTAGCGCGTGTACGCAAAATGGTCATCATATTCATACCATTTATTCTCCTGGCAAGTTTTGCCGGTATCATTGATGTGGGATCTCGCGTGCGCCTCGGTATTACGAGTACGGATCATCTTCATTACGGTTATTATACACCCCAACAAGCGCAAATAGCACAATGGGTACAAACACATACGCAACCAAATGATATAATACTCACCTGCTCTGCACCAAATCAGTATCTTTCTCTCATTGCTGGACGGTCAACGTATGTTGGATATGGCGGATGGTTATGGTCCCATGGTGACATGCCAGTATGGGAACATCGAAAATCCATAACAAAAAAATTTTTACAATCTCCCACTGCCGATATTACACAGCTGTGTGAGGAAGGTGTACGATATTGGTTACGTGACAATTGCTTCACGCAACAATTTGAACAAACACAAGAACAAAGTGATGTGTCAGAACGTATTCAAAAAAACTCACTGATTGAACGTATGCCAGTAAAAGAAGACTTCTATCAATTACATTGTAATACATTATGATGACAATTTTCAAAAAACCAATAGTGCTCAGTATCATACTTATTCTTTTGGGATTACTGACAAGACTACTCTTTCTTTCTTCGCCATCACAAATTGTATTTGATGAAGTGCATTTTGGTTCATTTGCATCATCCTATTTCACTCATCAACACTATTTTGATATTCATCCGCCGTTAGGAAAATTAATCATTGCACTCGGTGCATACATTGGGGGATATCAATCCTATGTGGCAGCACATGGTGCGTTTCCTTTTCACCTCATTGGCGATGCGTATGGTTCTGTGCCATTCATTTGGTTTCGCTTTTTTCCAGCACTCGCCGGAGCATTAATTCCTGCTGCATTTTTTTATGTGTTGCGCCAATTTCGTATACGCCCACTGATTGCATTTCTTGGTGGTCTTTCTCTTGTGTTTGAAAATATGCTCCTTGTACAATCGCGTTTCATTTTAATTGATGCATTTTTATTATTATTTGGCTTATTCGGACTCGGCGTATTTCTTCGTGCACGCAATAAAAACTACAACATGCGGTTGGTCATAATAAGTGGGCTCTTCCTTGGCGCCTGCGCTTCCATCAAATGGACAGCATTGGGATATCTATTTATTGTAGGATTTTTTATTTTGAGCGACCTTGTTGTATACAGCAAAAAACATCTTCCAATAAAAAAAATACTGTACTGTATACTACGAATGATGGTGGGATTTGTGCTAATTCCATTTCTGGTATATTTTATGTCTTTTGTCATTCATTTTCGACTATTGTCACTCCCTGGTTCCGGAGATGCATTTATGAGTAAACAATTTCAACAAAAAACTATCTTTGGAAAATTTATTGAACTCAATAACAAAATGTATGTCTATAATAAGAGCATTACAAAACCGCACCCAGATGCAAGCACAGCCTTTACGTGGCCGACCATGAACTCCCCCGTTTACTATTGGGTCAACTCCGATACAACGCGTGCGGAGAAAGAAAAAATATATCTCATGGGAAATCCTGTTCTATGGCTATGTGGAATTGCTGGAATGCTTTGGTTACTATTCTATGGCCTCAAAAAATATCCTCACCAAGATGTGACACTTGTATTGATTATTGGATATGTTGCAAACTATATCCCATTCTTTTTTATTCATCGTCCACTTTTCTTATATCATTACTTTTCTGCATTCTTGTTTTCTTTGTTGGCCTTTTGGGTGGGCGCTGATCACGTTTTACCTAAAGTGTCGCCTCAATTACGTATGGTATTACTTGCTACACTTTTTCTGCTTACTATTGGGTCGTTTGTACTCATTTCACCATTATCATACGGCTTTATTTGGTAATGGTAATAATGCGCTCGTTTATTGTTGTGTAGGATTATATCCAAAGGCTTCTTGTAATGAATTAAATCCAGCATCACGCGCAATACGATCTAACCCATTGAAGTTTTTAATAAGTAAAGTGATTTTTAGTGGAATTCGAATTTTTTCTTGATGAAACGCAATAGTAATTGCTTTCGCAATATCTTGTATGGTTTTGCCCTGCTGTATTCTTTGTTCTATTTGTTCTTGAATACGTGTGGCCTGCTCATCAGAAATAACAGTTCCTTGTTCGCGTTCGATATAATTTCGTAATGCTGGAACAAGAGCACCCCCCTGACCAGCCATTGCTCTCATCTGTAACGTGAAAAGTAATTCTTTATCTGCTTTGTTCAATTCAATATAATTATTACGGTCAATCACCGCGACACGATTCTTCCCTGCTGTATCACGAAATACCATAAAATTTCCAGGATGCACATCTGCATGCACTTGCCCATCCATAATTTGCTGGAAATAATTTTTTACCAATAGTGCAGCAATTTGCTTTTTATCAAACCCATCTGCTTCGGTAAGGCGTGTAAGAGTTTTTCCATTGATAAATTCTTCCCGCTTCACATACACATTATCTTTGCTATCTTCATGTAACGGTTTTGATTGAGGAATATATAGTGAATATTCAAATCCTTCTTCAGTGAAATTGTGATGCTTACGACGAAACTCAGCATCTCGCTCAATAAAACGATCGTAATCAATATCCTGCATAATCCACTCTTCGATTTCATCAATAATCGCAAGTGCGATAGTGTAGCGTTCAGGCTGCTGTTGCACAAGTTTTGTGAGTGATTCGCGTAACAAATCAATCGTTATTTTTGCTTTCATTTTAGCATTTGGTGCAAGGACTT
>DATDUS010000099.1:0-2371 GCA_035290285.1 Patescibacteria group bacterium | reverse complement strand
TCTTGGTGATACTGAATGGGCAGATCGATTTGATAGGTGGCAACACTTTTATTCATCGGCACGTTTTCTATAAATTGTTCTGGAGTTTGAAATGTAGATTCACCACGCTGAAGAAGTGTTTGATCACGTTCATTTTTTATTGCGCTCCAATTGCCTTTTTTTACTTCTTCTAATGCTTCATCGAGAACAGTGCTTTCAAACGGATATAAACGTACAGCAAATGGTTTTTCGCTTGTAACTATGCCAAATTCAGCTATAGGTTGATCAGTGTCTTTATAATCAATCGTGACATCAACCGTATCAAATGAACGCGGAACATCAACATCAATGTATGTGGGTTCACCAACAATACGCTGATAATACTCTTGCGTGCGAGTATTATATTCTCGGTCTAGTGCGCGGCCTTTGGGATACCATTCAGATATTGAGTGTGACTCTTTCGAAAAATCATACGAAATAGAAAGCACGCCGAGTACAGCAAAATATTGAATTGCAAGAAAAACAAAAATGCCAAATGGAAGAAGAAAAATAGTCACTTTAAAAACAGGAATAAAATACCTTTGAGCAAGTTTACTCATATGCAATATAGTATACCATATTTCTAAATTTTTAACCCTTTCAATGATTGCTCTGATTGAAATATGGAATTATATATTTCCGGCATCAATTTGTGTGCGAATCCATGGAATCACTTCTAAAAGAATTGTTTCTAATGAAGTATCGGCTGAAAATTCAAGAAGTTCTTTTGCTTTGCTTGTATCTGGAACACGTTTTTGTACATCATATATAAAAGGCTCGTCTGATGTATAACGAAACTCTTTTTCCGGTTGAATGAGCTTCCAAATTAATTGCGCAAGTTCCAATACGTTGGTTGATCGATCTGTAGAAATATTAAAATCTTCATTTATAGCTTTTGGATTTTCAATACACATACGTATTCCGCGTGCCAAATCTCCACCATACGTATAATGACGAATCTGATCCCCTGAGCCTAAAATATGCAATGGATCTTGTCCTTTTAATATTTTCTGTACCAAATCCGGTACAACATGGCTCATGGCGAGTTTCACATTTCCTGAATAGATATCTTTGTCAGAAAGTGCACGCTGTTCCCCTACTCCAACACAATTAAATGGACGAATAATGGTGTATGGCAGCTTGTACTGCTCAAACGCGCCTTTTGCAAAATATTCACATGAAAGTTTCTGAAAACCATAGGTTGATTGTGGAGGTGGACAATTTGATTGATCTCCTTCCTTTGATGGAAATGTCGTTGCTGATTCAAACACCATGGAAGAAGACAGTATATTGATTTTCTGTAATTTGTGGTTTTTATGCGCCCATATTGCTGCATCAAATGTCGAAGCAGTAATACGCTCATTTTCCGCAAGCAAATCATACGCAAATTCATGAAAATAGGAAATACCTCCAATCATTGCAGCAGCAGCTATGACCTGATCGCAATCCACGATACATTTTTTTAACAATGCAACATCTTTTGCGTCCCCTTCTACAAATGTATAGTGTGGGTTAGTATCGTAACTTTTTTTGATACGCCCATATTTTGAGTAATTATCAATACCAATAATTTCATGCCCTTGTTTGAGTAACTCTTCTATGGTATAGCCCATGATAAATCCGGCTGCGCCGGTAACGAGTATTTTCATAGTGTTATTGATTAATAAAATGCCAAATATCTATTACCTGTTTTTGGGGGGGAATAGAAAGTGATTGATATTCTGTGTGTGGGGCTCCGAGAATCAGCACATCAGATTTTTCAATACATTCTTCCAAGGATACAAATTGAGAATCTTGAATATATACATCTGTACAATACACTGCTTTCGCTTCTATTGCGAGTATTTTTCGGAGTTTATAGGCAAGGCTTTCTCGTTTATCATCACTATTCCCTTTAAATGCCATGCCTAAAATGCCAACTGATGTATTGCGAATATTTACTGCTTTTTTAATACGCTCTACCAAAAAATTGGGCAAACCTTCATTGACTAACATTGCGCCCCAACCGATGGTAAAATTATTATTACTGCATGCAAGTAATTGCATCGTATCTTTAAATAAACATGGCCCTGCCGCAAACCCGGCTTTTGGAAAATCGCGCAACCTGGGATAATTTGTTGTAATAGCGCGATGAATTTTATAAAAATCGACCCCTTGCAATTCTGCTAACATGTAGAATTGATTTGCTGCAGCAAAGGTAATATATCGCCATGCATTGCAATAGAGTTTTGCTAATTCTGCTTCCAGTGGCGCAAGTTCAATAATCGTATCTGTTAATACGGAAAATAGTTGACGCGCTCGCTTAGCTGTTTGTGGATCAAATGCTGAAATGATTTGAGGAAGGCTATTAAAT
>DATDUS010000098.1:0-6545 GCA_035290285.1 Patescibacteria group bacterium | reverse complement strand
CCGCCACCGCCACCTCCGCCACCACCTCCTCCGGAGAATCCTCCGCCGCCACCCCCGCCCGAAGAAGGAGCAGTTGACGCAGATGATACTGCGTGCGAAAAAGAAGAACCAAAAGACGAAGCAAATTGTGCACCTGAAATTGCAGAAAAATGAGCACCTGTATACCAAGAAAATGTTGGCTGTCCATTTTTTTGCATAGCTTGCAATAGATTGGTAAATTGTTCTGCCCATTTATTTTCTACACCGAGCGCAAGGGCATATGGTAAAAATCGTTCAAACAATTTTGGAGTTTTTTTGGGTGGGTGTGAAAAATTCAAACGATCTTTTTCTGTAACGGAAAGAAACCATTTAAATCCTTCAATTTCATCCATAAGCTGGCGCCCTTCTCTATTGGGAGCTTTGAGAAAAAAATAGAAAAGTACATTGATTATCAAAAGACTCAAAGCAGTGAATAATGTAAGTAAACCAATACCGTTTTTTATGATCAGTATACACAATGGTATCAGCAAAAGCGAAACAAGAAGGCCGGGAATGAACCAACGCAGGTGTGTGTAAAAATAGATATTTTTATAACGCGCCATCAGCGATCGATTGCATGCCCCGATCGTTTCCTGAATAGTTTTATAATTTGTTTTTTTTAAAACAATAGTGTTTTTTTCTGTAAATAGCCGTTCCATTATACGAGTCTCTTCTTCGGATAGTGAATATTCAGGTTTTCTGCGTAATTTTTTATTCAGCACCTTCGAAATTGTATATTCTTTCCCTTCATCTCCGATTACAACAAAACCCTGCACAGCCAGATGAAGCAACGCAGCAGCTGTTGTTTTGTCATCGTAGGCCATACGTTTAATATATCGCAACGAAGCAGGCGATAAGTTTTGCGGTGGTTCATATTGCGGAATAATAGTTCCTTTTTTTGGGTCACGCCCTACACGAAACCAAGCAATAATGAAATAGAGTAATACAATAGCAATGCCAGGAATTTCAAGATTATCTCTTAAAAAGAGAAGTATTGGTGATTGTTTGGGAGGTACAAGGTATCCTTTTTTGACGCGTACAATAATGCTGAGACCTTCATGTATGTTCAATGGTTGTGTAGTAGTAAAGGTGATAGTGCCGTTGTGATCAACTGAAGAAGTAAAATATTTATCTGTTGCACCTTGCAAACCAGTAAAACCATCAGTTTTTATAATGTTGTTTTTTGTACCCTCTGGCAATATTACCGTGGCTGTAGTTTCGTCAATAGGAAATGACCAGCCATTGCCCGTAACATTCCAATACAGCTGGTCATAATTTGTGAGAAAAGCTAACTGACGAGTAGTAGTATATACAATAGTATATGTGTATTGTCCTGGTTCAAGTAACGTATCTTTATTTCCAATATACACACGCTTTCCATTTTTGAGCGATTCCAACCAATAATTTTCTGGTTCACCATTGCGTAACACCTGTTCAACATGAAACCCAACGGTACTGCGAAAAATTTTTGCAAGCGGGTAAATCGTTGGAAAATCTCGGTAAATGCCGTGTTGGATATCCATACTTTCGCTATGTACTGTAATTGTTTCGGTTACTTTTAATGTACTGTTTTTTTGTACTTCAATATGACTGTTGAATTTCCAAATACGCTCATCAGGGAATGTATATGTTTTTGTTGCGCCATTCGTAACAGTATCTGTGTTTGATGATGTTGCGCGTACGGGAGAAAGTAATAAGGTACAAAAAATAAATACAGCGCTTGTAAGTATCATGGAACAGCGTATGAAATAATGCATAAAATAAAATTATTGTTGAGCCTATTTGTAGTATAGAAATTTTTTTACCAAATAACAACTCATGTGTGGTAAAATTTGCGAGTATTTCATGAAATGCATGAGCTGCGCTCGCATTGAATGGAATACTCACAAATAAGCTTGCCACAATTTATTCAATATATTTTAATTCGCCCCAATTTTCGCCATATTTAACAGATACAGTTAGAGGAACACTGAGTTTGTAAATATTTTCCATGATTTTTTGAATTTTTCGTGCTTCTGTTTTGATACTCTTTTTGTCTACCTCAAAAACTAACTCATCATGCACCTGCAAAATTACCTTCGCCTGAATGGTATTTTTTTTAATGGCTTGATGTACCGCAATCATTGCAAGTTTCATAATATCGGCAGCAGTTCCTTGAACAGGCATATTCACTGCCGCACGTTCTGCCGCGGCTCGTACCATTTGATTGCTGGAGTGAATTTCTGGCAATATGCGGCGGCGACCAAATAATGTTTCCGCGTACCCTAATTGTTGTACTTTTGTTTTTATTTGTTCAATATATTGGTGAATACCTGTATGAATAGAAAAATATTTATCTAAAAATATCCTTGCTTCTTCGCGACTCATACCGCTATCTCTAACAACCCCTTGAACGCCCATGCCATACAAAATGCCAAAGTTAATTGCTTTTGCGGCGCGGCGCATTTCTGGGGTAACTTTTTCCAGTGATACATCATTGAGTTCTGCTGCAGTACGCGCATGAATGTCTTCATCCTTTTTAAACGCTTGGGTCATCACTGTGTCGCCTGCAAGGTGTGCGACAATACGTAATTCAATTTGGGAGTAGTCGAGTGCAAGAATATTTTTTCCCTCTCCTGGAATAAATGCTTTACGAATTTCATTTCCCAGTGTGGTGCGAATAGGAATATTTTGAAGGTTTGGCTCAGAAGAGGAAAGGCGACCTGTTGCGGTAATGGTTTGGTTGAATGATGTATGAATTCGGCCAGTGTGTGGATTAATCAATTCTGGAAGCGCATCAATATATGTTGAAGTTAATTTTGACAATTCACGGTGTTCGGAAACAAGATCAATAATAGGATGTTCACCTTGAAGTTTTTCTAGTTCTGAAGCGGCGGTTGAAAAACCAGTTTTTGTTTTTTTCAGTTTTGCAGTTGGCAAGTTCATTTTTTTGAACAACACTTCTTTGAGTTGAACATTCGAAGCAACATTGAAATTCACACCAGCCATTTTTTGAATATCCTGTTCTAAAATATTCAGGCGTTTGTGTAATGTTTTTGACATGTTGCGCAAAAATGGTACATCAATTTTTATACCATTTTCTTCCATGGCAACGAGCACATCAATCGTGGGCATTTCAATGTCAGTCAATAACTTTTGTAATCCTTGTTGTTGAATGATAGGCGCATATTTTTTGTATAAACGCAATGCAAAATTAGCATCTTCGCACGCGTACCAACTTACTTTTTCTACTGGAACATCACGCATGGTAATTTGTGTTTTTCCTTTACCAATCAGTTCTTCAATCGGTTGCATGTGATGACCAAATTCAATAAATACCAAATTATCTAAACCATGCGCTCGTGAGCCAGCATTGAGTAAATAAGAGGCAAGCATGCTATCAAATACCATTCCAGCAATGTGAATACCGGCGTGATGCAGTACTTCAACATCAAACTTTGTATTGTGACCAGTTTTTTGGATATGAGCATTTTCAAAAATGCGCGCAAGTGCAGTTGGTATCGTTTTGCCACACGAAACGTAATATGCCTCCCCTTCTTTCCAAGAAAAACTCATTCCCACCAATTCATCACTTATAGGGTTAAGGCCGGTGGTTTCTGTATCAAATGCAAACAGTTGTTGTTCTGAAAGTTTAGCAGCGAATTGTTGAATTTCTTTCTCTGATTGTATGAGTTGATAATTGAATTTTTCTTTTGAGGATTTGGGTGAATAAGGTGTATAAGAAGCTGTTGATTGTTCGGTTTCTTTTATGTTATTCGGAAGAAGTGTTTTTTGTTTTGCCGAGAATAATGTTTTTTGAGGATTAAATTCTGGAAGTGAATTGAGTTGAGGAAGAAGTGATCTAAATTCATATTGTCGAAACAGATTCATGAGTTCATCGTGATGATATTGGCCAATAGCAGCTTGTGTAAATGAAAATTGAATAGGAGCATCTTGTACAATAGTTGCTAGTGCCTTAGAAAGGAATGCATCTTTTTTGTGACCCATGAGTGCCTTATGACAACGTCCTTCAATTTCATCAAGATGTGTATAAATATTTTCGACAGAGGTGTATTGTTGTAGAAGTGTTGTTGCTCCTTTTTCACCAATTCCTTTGACTCCTGGAATATTGTCAGAAGAATCACCACGTAAAGCTTTATAATCAACAATTTGTTTAGGAGTGAGCCCGTGTTTTTCTTTTACTAACGCTTCATCGTACAACAACGTTTCTTTTACGCCTTTTTGCAGTTTGAGTACTTTGGTGTTGTGATCTACTAATTGCAACATGTCGAGATCTCCGGTGACAATAATTGTTTCAATATCATTTTGTTCATCAAATTGTTTACAAATGGTACCAATAATATCATCAGCTTCGTATCCGGCAACACTATATGCAGGAAACCCGAATGCTTCAACGAGGTTTCGAACAATAGGAAATTGTGAAATTAATTCTGCAGGTGTAGCAACACGGTTCGCTTTGTACTGTTCATATTGTTTGTGGCGGAATGTTTTTTCTTTACTATCAAACGCAACAGCAACATAGTGTGGTTTTATATCTTTAATGGCTCGTATCAGAATGAGCAAAAAACCATAGGCAGCATTCATTGGTTCTCCTGAACGTGTGGTAAGTGGTGGTAGTGCGTGAAATGCACGGTGAATCAGTGCATGAGCATCAATAATAAGCAGTTTTTTCTTTGTCATGCATCTATTGTATCAAAATCGGTGAAAAAGCCTAACTGAAGCTCATGCTATGATTTTTTGTTTGGTTGTGCAAAGTCAAAAATGGTTTTGATTTCCTGTTCAGTAGAATGAGGTACATTGGTGCTACTATTCAGTGTATTATTTGCATCGTTTTTTTGTTGAAGTTTTTTGTAACGAATGACTACACTTATAATAACTGCAAGAAGGCCAATAATCACTACTACAAGAAATGCTGTTTGTTTTTGAGGGGCTTGTAGCAGAGAAGAGGCACCAGCAAACCCAGTTTGTTGTAGTTGATTTTGTTTATGTTGGTCTAGAGAGTTTGCTGAAGCTGCTTGTGCTGACGGAATGAGCGAAATCTCTGCTTCTTCAGATTCTAATTTTGTAATATCGTCATTATTTCTCGGCATCATGCGATACTCTTCATCATATTGCCCAACAATTCCGATCATTGCAACTTCTTTTCCTTCTTCTAATAATTTCATATCAATAGTTGTCGAAGATTTCACAACGATTTTTATCATATCTTCAATGAGCGCATAAGAACTCGATTTTTCTGTAATCATTCCTTCAACAGAAACGAGCATTCCTTCTAACGATTCATCTAGGTTCGATACATCAGTAGGTTCAATCGAGGTTCCGTGCGCAATTACTACAATGTCTTCCACTGCTGCAGTTTTAATACGGGTTTCATTTCGAGAGGTGGATTTTTCACCACTCACACGTATACGATCGCCCACCTGTAGTTTTGGAAATGCTTTAGAATAGGAATACACTTGCACACCTGATTCTTCGTCTTGAATATAGAAATATTGTGAGCCAAACACGCCGGGCATTACCGTTACTACACCTTCAATTGTTGCCAGCTCTCCATCTTCGAGTGTTCGAAATGTGTGTATAGAGATGACACTATTCTTTTCTTGCTCATCTTCATCTTCGATTTCCTCTTCTTCTGTTGGTGTTGTGCCTGTGTTGTTTGAATTGCTTGTTGTTTGGTGAGTATCCGTTGCATTCTTATTTGATTCTGCTGATGAGTTTACGTTTTCTTCTGAAAATACATTTTTTTCTCCGGGAGTGAGCGTTGTGGTCCATTTCCACACAGTATCGAAGCGAGCCCATGATTCTCCCTCTTTACTCTCTTCGTATATAGTTTCGTGAATAATTTTGTCAAAAGGGTCAATAAGGTGCACAGTGTCTCCACTATTGTTGAGGCTTATTTTTGTTTTACTCACTTCAAATACTATGCGCTCACCACTGTCAATGGTGATATCATCAATAGTATAGTATTTTGAATAGTCGGTGAGTTTCCAACCCAAGAGTGACACAGGCTTTTTCCCTGTATTCATAATTTCAATCCATTCATCGGTACTGTCGGATCCTTCTGGGTTTGGAAGTAATTCGTTTAACACGATGTCGTTAGAGGTTTGGTATGGTATTGGTGTTTCCTCTTCTTCAGTTGTTTCTGATGAATTTTCAGAAATATCCGAATCTGCTGAATCAGTGGACGAAACTTCATTTTGTTGATTATTGATAGCTGGTTCGTTTATTTTTTCTTCATTTGTATTCTCTGGTACAGTGCTTTGTTCTTCTGGGTCTTCAATATTTGCTACCATATTTTCCGCACCATTTGTTACGATTGTGCTCCATTGCCATTTTTGATTTTTGAATGACCACGAAACACCTTTTTCTGCATCTGCATAAGTGGTGCTATCTAATAGAGTTTCATTGGGTTGCAGCAACGAAATGGTATCGCCATCATTATTTAAATAAATTTTTGATACACTTTGTGGGATAACTAAATATCCATTTGCTTCAATAGTTGTTGAAGAAAGGGTTTCAGTTGATAG
>DATDUS010000097.1:0-6478 GCA_035290285.1 Patescibacteria group bacterium | reverse complement strand
TTGGTTCGAACTTCCGCATTGCCGACCGCACTTTGGTTTTGGATTTCAAAAATGCCTTCAAAATTGCGGAAAAATACCATGCCGAGGCGCTTTGCGCCGAGGCTGTTTCTTACGATTTCACAAAAAGTGAAAATTGGCGGAGAGGGGGAGATTCGAACTCCCGGAACCATTGCTGATTCACTGCTTTTCGAGAGCAGCGCTTTCAACCGCTCAGCCACCTCTCCATTTATATTATTTTTACTTTCTTAGCCTAGCAAAAAAAGTGGTAATTGAGCAAATATTTCAGCCATACCATTATGGATGAATCACAATCATGCGCCGAATAACTAAATCGTGCGCGTGTCTTGGTGCCAAACCTTGAAATCCAAACCAAATATTTTTAAATGTATCAATAGAAAAAAAACGCACTTTTCCAAACTCCGGATCAAGCAAGCAAATCTTTTTATGGCTCATACCAATGACAACAGAATAATGCCCTTCATACACCGAAAACCAATTCACAATAACCGGAATTTTTTTATCAACAACATATCGACGTAACTCATGAATAGTTGCATAATCTTTTTTCATACTGTGTAAACCTAACCGTCGCGCCACCAAAACCATTCGCTTACTATGCGTGCCTTTTTCCGACGTACACCCAACCATTTTCGAAAGCTCTTGCTCTGTTTTTTTTATTCCAAAATAATCAAGCACCATTTTCATTGATGCAGGGCCACACCGTCCTTTGCTTTGTTTAAATGGTTTTACAGGAAGCAGTAAAAACTTCGATTTTGATTCGCTAATAAAACGCAGCAATAATAATTTGAGTTTTGTGCTCATCATACATGATAGAAAAACTCTCTATAGTAATGCCTGTATGGCAGCAGCTGACGTCTGTAATTTTTGTACTTCTTCCTCAGTAAGGATTGTTTGAAATTGAATATGTGCACCTGAACGATTTAATACCACCGGCACACTTACTGTCACATTTTGTACCCCACAATAATTATCAACGGGAACAGAAAGTGGAACCACTTCGTTTGCGTCTTCCAAAATATATTTGACAATGCGCGAAACTGCCAAACCAATAGAATAATAAGTGGCTCCTTTTCGTTGAATAATTTCATACGCCGCTTTTCGCGTTTTTTCCTCAATGCTCGTTGCAACCTCAGCACTCCAATTCGGTAATTGACTCACGTGCACTCCACCAATTGTTGCAGCAGACCAAAACGCAAATTCACTATCCCCGTGTTCACCCAACATATACGCATCAATACTTTTTGCATTTAACCCCAACTGTTCACCTATATAATATCGCAACCGTGCGGTATCAAGGAATGTTCCACTGCCAAACACACGCTCTTTTGGAAAACCAGAACGCTTCCATGCAGTATACGCAAGAGCATCCACAGGGTTTGTAACCATAAGAATAATACACTCTTTATTCACTTTCACGATCTCATCAACAATTGATTCAATAATTTTTTTATTCGTATCCACTAATTCACGGCGTGATTGCCCGGGTTTCTGATTCATTCCTGCTGTTATTACCACAATTTCAGCATCAGAAAGTGCGCCATAATTTTCTGCAACAGAAATTTGTGTTGCAGGAATAAAAGACATGCCATGTTGAAGATCCATCAATTCTCCGAGTGCTTTTTCTTTATTGACGTCCATTAATACAATTTCAGATGGTGAACCATCAATAAGCATTGCATACGCGCTCGTTGCTCCGACAAATCCAGTACCAATAACAGCGACTTTTCCTGTTTGTGGCATATAATTATATTTAATTATACATTCTCTTTTATTATATCAAAAAAATACTACCCTGTACAGCAGAGCTGTGATGTTATTTTTTCTTTTGTACAAATTTTTCTTCTTCAAGTATACGAACAACTTCATCTATAATAATATGTTGTGCCGTTGGGTTCCAATGCGTGTCACTTGGATAATACAATAATTCGTTGTGTGTTTTTGTGTATTGTTCAAATAAAGAGAGTGCATCAATCGTTCTCACTCCCCGACGTTGTAATTCTGGTATTAACCGTGGCAACAAATTGTTATAGGTGTCATCTGCAGCATACTGTCGATAGACCGTATACTTTGAAGGAAGTGGAATATAGATCGTTTCAATATCATATGTATTTCGAATGGTTTCTACTTCTTTTTGAATCCAATCCGCAATGCGTGTAACATCTTCGTCTGTTAATGGATATCGGGCTTGGCGAAGTTCGACATCATAAAACGCCATGGCTGGTTCTACCGAATATTCAGGCGTTCTTGGCGAAATATCACCGGTAAGCCAAAACCGCTTGGTATACAATTGTTCAAAAAACGGTCGTGTAAAAGAAGTATTTTCAACAAGAAACACTGTTGGCTTTGGGTTAAATACCAATTGGCACGCTTGTTCTATTGCTTTGTATCCAGGCACCTTGCTTAAACGCGCCGGAACACAGGTATCTGTTCCCTCTTGTTGTCCGCGACCAGTACGGAGCAGATGATACCCGACAATTTCTCGCTCAACATTTTCCCACAACAGTATGCGTGGTTTTGCTGTTGGATTGTCTTGAAAAAACCGAGAAGGTGAATACAAATACCGCATATCGCGCGCTACATGATATGTGGGAATTTTTGTTTTCCGCTCAAAACCGTACGCAAACTTTGGCGCTTCGTAAGCAACATTAAAAAATGAGTCGCCCAATGCAATCACTTTTGCTTCTTCCAACCCAGTTTTCCCTTGCTGTAACTTTCGTTCTATCGGTTGCTTAAACAACGACACTTTATTCAACGTGAACAGGTCACCATAAAATTCTTTTTCTTCAGTGAATTTTGAAGCCACAGAAGGAATATGCGAAACTACCACTGCTGCAACCGCTACGATTGCACAACAGTTCCACACCCAATAGGCAATTTTTGTTTTTTGTTTAAGCGTCATACTTCATCAAAATTGGAAATAAATAAAATCACTGCCACCGAACTTCCCAAACAACAAAATGATCATAAGAAGAACAACATACCCAGCAAAGCGCACTGCGATTGGTTGCCTTATAAACACCGTGGGCGCAATCTTTTTTTCTTGAAGGAATTCAAAAAATAATAAAACAATAATCCACACAGCTCCAAGCAAGACAGATGAATGTGCAGCTGCAGTGATAAATTCGTTTACTCCTACACCACTGATAAATCGCTGAACCATAACCCATAAATCGTGCAAATTATTCGTCCGAAATAACACCCACGCAAAACACACTAAATGAAAGGTAGCAAATAAACGCCACCATATAACTACACGCAATGGAATATGCAATCCCTGTACCAACGCATTTCGTGCTGCAAGAGTTGCTCTTCCAATAATGCTATAGAGACCATGAAGGATGCCCCACACAATAAATGTCCAGTTCGCTCCGTGCCACACACCACTAATAAAAAAGATGACAAAAATATTAACATACTGCCGGCCTATTCCTTTTCGGTTTCCGCCCAAAGGAATGTAGATATAATCTTTAAACCATGTTGTGAGAGAAATATGCCAACGACGCCAAAAGTCAGCGATACTTTGTGCAAAGTATGGGCGCTCGAAATTTTCCCTAAAGTCAAACCCCATAATTTTTGCTGTACCAATTGCAATATCCGAATACCCAGAAAAATCACAATAAATTTGAAATGCAAAAAAATAAGTAGCAATGAGAATAGAAAGTCCGCCGTGTTCAGACGGATTGTTATACACTACATTGACAAATTCCGCTAACCGATCAGCAATCACAATTTTTTTAAATAATCCCCAAGCAATGCGCTTTAACCCATCAATGAGCCGCGTGTACTCGAATGTGTGAATCTGTGTAAATTGTGGAAGCAAATGCGTCGAACGTTCAATGGGTCCAGCAACAAGCTGCGGAAAAAAAGAAACATACAATGCAAATAATCCAAAATGTGTTTCTGCTTTTTGCGCCCCGCGGTATACGTCAATGGTGTAACTGAGTGATTGAAACACATAAAACGAAATACCAACCGGAAGCAATAAATGATAGTAGGGCACATGAACAGAAAGACCAATAACCTGAAACACTGCTTGTAATGATTCAGAAGTAAGCCCCCAATATTTAAATAAAAATAAAACCCCTAAATTCGAAATAAGAGAAACCGCAAGTAACCATTTTCGTTTTGTTACATTCTTCGAACGAGAAATAGCAATAGCAACGGCATAGTCAACAATAGTGGTTGCAAGAAGCAGAAACCCATACTCGGGCTTCCAACTCATGTAAAAATAATAACTTGCCAATAATAAAAGTATCCATCGAAACCGGTGAGGAAGTGCAAAATACGCTGCAACGACAATAATGAAAAAAATAATAAACTGAAGCGAATTGAATATCATAAAAAAGCTTCAGTATTGTATCATTCTACTAAAACTCTATCAATTTTGAGCGGGTGACGCCCCAAGAAGAACGAGGTGTGCCTCGCCGGGGCACACAAGCGGTTCGGAAAGCAAACACATCCGAAGCTTCAAGCAGAACCCGCGAACTAAAATTAAAAGAGTGCTTTTTGTTTTGGCAAAAATGTTGCGCGTTCTTCTTCAGTAAATACGTGAATGGTACCAAATTCTCCATCAAACCCCGGTTGAATATGTAATTGCCCTTTTCGTACACGCTCAATGGCTTCTGCTACAATGGGTTGCGCCACGCTGCGAATTTCCGAAATACTCGCATCAAGTAAAATATGAAATTCACTTCCCACTCCCTCAATTAAACGGTTAAATTCCGCAGCGACTTTTTTTGACGAAACTCCCACCCCAAATGCATCGGCAATAATTTCTCGAAGCGGCACAATGCTTTTATAGGGTACTTTTTTATTCTTGCTCGTTTTTGCCGTTTGGTCAGTCAACTGATCTACCCGATTTAATACCCCAACAACAAGTGGCAACCCACACACCGGACAAATACCGTTGTGTTTTTTGGTTTCTTCTGGCGTAAACCGAATACCACATGCGCGGTGTCCATCCAAATGATACTTCCCTTCTTCTGGAAAAAATTCAATCGTATAATCTAAATTCACATTTTTTTGAATGGAATGATACAACATTTCATACGTTCGTTTTTTCCATAAAAATACATTTGCTTCACGCCCAATTTTGTCTGGCGAATGCGCATCCGAATTTGAAAGAATTGTTTTATGATTCAAATCAGAAATGTGCCAATTCATCAGGGGGTCAGAAGAAAGCCCAGTTTCAATGCCATAAATATGTTTTGCCATCTCTCCAAAACACTCTTCAAACGAATCAAACCCTGACTTTGAACCAAACAATGAAAACCACGGAGTCCAAATATGTGCTGGAATGACTAACGCTCGATCATCACTATCCAATGCAATCTTTGCAAGCTCCTGCACATCCATTCCCACAATTGGCCTACCATCATACGCCAAATTAAATCCTTTATCTATTAAAGTTTTATTGAATTTTTTTACCGAAGCAATAGTCGGAAAACCAAACAACGTATGAATGCGCCTCCCTTTATCATGCTTCTTATAAATGCTTGCTACTTCACCAAACAAGGTAAACAGTACTGTCGAAGATCTATCACGCATTCGTAAAAAACCAGAACCGTCTTCTTCACACTGTTTTTCTATATCTACAACCCACTTCGGATGGGTAATGTCTCCTGTTGCAATCACATCGACACCCTTAATGGCCGCTGCTTGCGCTAGACCCGGAATAGTGAGTTGTTTTGATGTGGCGCGCGAGTAGTGTGAATGAACATGAAGATCCACAATAGTTTTTTCATTTTTCATACAAGAGAAAATTCGTTATGATGAGTGAGTATGAAGATTGATCGTGAATTAAAAATACTTTTGATTAGTACTGCTGTACTGGGTGTCCTTATACCAATAATCATGTTTGTTAGTGCAAAAATTGTTCCATTCTGTTCTGTATGTTATCTGTGGAATGCAGATCCTTCTGGTAATACGCTCACGCAGTGGAGCGTTTTTCAAACCTGGGATGCGTATCATTACCTCTATTTGGCAACACACTGGTATGCGCCGGATATCATGCAAAATGCTTTCTATCCGCTGTTGCCAGCACTCTTGCGCCTTGGTAGCATAGTATTTTTCAAACAAACGCTTCTTACTGGGTTCATTGTATCAAACCTGCTTCTACTTGGTATCGTTACACTCCTGTATACAATCGTCAAGTCGCAATTTCAGAAACAGGTAGCGTTTGTCAGTTGTGTTTTTTTACTTGCGTTCCCAACCAGCTTTTTCTTTCACCTCATTTATACTGAATCGTTATTCTTGTTTCTTGTACTGCTTCTGTTTTATGCATTGAATAAACAAAACCTATTGCTCGTATGCCTCATTGGTATTCTTCTGCCGCTTACTCGTCCACAAGGCGTGCTTGTCCTCGTACCAGTGCTATTTTTCTTATTGACACAACGAAAAATTTTTCACCTTGTGCATTTGTATGTAGTGTTTATGAGTTTTGCTGTCGGATTTTTAG
>DATDUS010000096.1:0-8774 GCA_035290285.1 Patescibacteria group bacterium | reverse complement strand
CAGTTTCCTGTTTATTTTGTGCCTGCTGGATATGTGTTTTCTATTTGGAGCCTGATTTATGTTGCGTTAATTGCATTTGCGGTGTATCAGGCATTACCTCGTAACCGTATGCGTAGCCTCATTATTACGAGTCGCATCATTTTTATGGTCAGTTGTTTTGCAAATATTGTGTGGATTTTGTTATGGCATTATGGGTATATCACATTAACGATTTTGGTGATGATTGTATTGTTATTTAGTTTACTTATTATCTATACACGTGTTCAACGCATATCGCATATCATTTCTGTATCTGATCGATGGTGTGTTCAAAAACCGTTTAGTTTGTATTTAGGGTGGGTGACTGTTGCAACTATATCAAACATGAGTGTTGTATTATATGTGTTGGGATGGCAAGGAGGTTGGCTTGCTCCTCAAATATGGTCTGCAACAATGATCATTGTTGCCACGATTATTTCTGCTCTGGTCATTATTCCACGAAAAGATTGGGTGTATGGATTAGTCATTGTATGGGCATTGATCGGTATTGCAGTAAAATTTTCGTCAATTCCTATTATACGAAATATGTCCTTTGCAATGGTAGGTGTTCATGTCATACTTTTGGGATGGATTGCGTGGAATCAGAAACCAATATTGGCTTCAACTATTGTTCCTTCAGCTCAAAAACGCAATATTCATGGGCGTAAAAAAAAGATAAAAAAAACAACACGAAAGAAAAAAGTGACAGTATAAGTTAATAAATAAGAAAGATTCTATGCACTATCTTTTAAAAAAATTAGTAAAATATTCATTTGTTTTTCTTATGATTGCTTTTGTTGCTCTTCCTGCACAAGCAACAACACACGATACAACTTCAGTAGATAGTGTGCATGAAGAGGTCGGAGGCATGAGTTTGCACGCAGGAAACATGATTCGATTAACTGATGTTGTTGATCGTGATGTGTATGCTGCTGGATATCAAATATCTTTTGGAAATGAAATACAAGGTGATGTGTTTGCGGCCGGGAGTGATATAACGATTGATCAGCATGTGACTGGTTCAGTGCGTGTTGCAGGAAGTACTATAATTATCAATGGCGAAGTTGATGGAAATGTGTTAGCCTTTGGCAACTCTATTCGTATTGAAAAAGACGCTGTTATTCATGGACATGTGAATGCCTATGGTGCATCTATAACAATTGATGGAACGGTTGATCAATCTGTAGACAGTAGGGGTGCATTTGTGACACTCAATAGCACATTGAATAGTCCTGCATATATCGAAGCAGAACAAGTAGAAGTAGGTTCAAATGCAGTGTTGAATGATGCTGTTCGTATTCTTGGTCCGAAAAAGCCAACTATTGCAGCGCAAGCAACTGGCGCAGAGCATATAACATATGAGTATAAAGAATCAAATAACAAAAAGGGATCAGGAGCGACTCCTACCACAGAATGGGTACAGTTTGTCATTGTATTGATGATTGGTATTAAAATATATGCATTTTTGGTGATGGTTATTTTGGGAATCATTCTCCTGGCGTTCGTACCAAAATTTGTGCGTGATGTTACGGCGAACATGGTCAAGAAGCAGAGTGGTACAGTGTGGCTAACGGGTGTGCTGACTGTACTTTTGGTTCCCATGGTCGCTATAATGCTTGCGATTACATTGATTGGTATTCCGTTTGCATTGCTGCTTATGCTTCTGTATGGTATTATTTTATGTTTTTCAACGTTATTTGTGGGAGTAGTTGTGGGAGATTGGATATTTAAGAAAAAGCATGGTCCGTATCTTTCGTTCTTTGTTGGATTTTTACTTGTGAGCATTGTGTTTGCTATTCCATTTTTGGGTTGGATGATTAAGTTGGGCGCAATTATTTGGGGAACCGGAGGCATTTTGTATACTTTTTGGGCTAACCGCAGCAAAAAAAAGAAATAATTACTTTTCCTCTTTCATATGTGTTGTTTTGGAATAATAGAGAGGAGTATATATACAAGTGTCATATAATAGGTATAGGTGTCGTATAAAATAATACAGATAGAGAAAATCCCATGATCGATACAAATGCACTTGCAATAGCGGCACGGACAGATGAACGGGCGTTTTCCGAATTATACCAGCACTATATTGATCAAATCTACGGATTTGTAATGAAAAGACTGGGACATCCGGAAAACACCGAAGAAGTTGTTTCAGATATTTTCCGAAAAGTATTTTTACATTTGGATCAATTTGATCCACAGAAAGCATCCTTTCAAACTTGGCTATACCGTATTGCCACCACGACAGTTATTGATCAGTATCGTGTACAAAAGAGAAAACCACAAACAGTGGATATCGAAGAAGTGCAGCAGGAAATAGAACACGCAGGAGCGCAGATAGAATTACATTTTGAAAATCGAGAGTTGATTCACCATTGTTTATCAAAGCTTCCAAAGCGACATCAGGCGATCCTTCAGTTGAAATTTTTTGATGATTTACCCCATACAGAGATTGCTGCAATTGTTGGTATGACCCCAAACGCAGTGAGCGCATTGATTCATCGATCCCTGAAAAAGCTGCGTATAATTATTGAGGAGGCATAACTTTTGCATTCATATGTTATTTTTTCGATCAAAACACAAAAAAAATCCTAAACTCTCAAATGCTCAAATAGAGAAGCTTCTTTCTGCTGCACGGTTTTCTTCCAATCAGGCACCACAACAGTTTAAACAGCAATTACTTGCTGACCTGTTACAAGAATCGCGCAAATCATCCACACCGGCAGTTTTGAACACAACCAAGCATCATGCTCGTTTATTCTTCGCTATTCCTGCGCTTGCTCTTTGTTTGCTCCTTGCGCTGACTATTGCAAACGTACAATTTGGTTGGGTGATGTTTCCATGGCAAAAAACAGATGCTCCACCTGTAGCTATTCAGGTGGCTCAACCGCTTTCTCAAGAAGAAATTGAACAAGCATTCATACTCATTGCGCTTGATAAAAATGATGCAGGCATTCATCCGACAACACGTTTTCAATTAACGACAACTATTCAGACGACTGTAGAAAAATTACAAGAAACTTTGAGCTTTACTCCAGCAGTTGCTTATGCCATAGAACCATCAGGAGAAAACACCTATATTATTACACCAGAAAACCCGCTTGAAGCAGCACATATTGTTTCTGCTCGCGTTCTTGCAACATTTGTTGATCAGGGTGGAAATACCAAACAGCATACCTATACATGGTCGTATCAAGTGCAAGAAATCTTTCAAGTAGTAGAAACATTACCGCGTCATGCATCCACACATGTTCCTATAGATACCGGTATTGAAATTAGATTCAGTCATACAGATTTTCAAGGAGCAGAAGAGCAATTTTCTATTGAGCCACAAATTGCAGGGCGATTTGAAATACATCGAAAAACGTTGGTATTTGTTCCAGAACAAAAATTACAGGAAGGGACACTGTATACTGTTCGTTTGGGGAAAAGTGTACGTTTAGAAAGTACGGGAGAAACAATACAACAGGATGTGCAATTTCAATTTGAAACAAAAAAAGAATCTAGCACTTTCGAACATACTCCTGGTATTACAAATATTATTCAGCATACCAATGAATCTTCTAGTGAACAGGCGCCCATATTTATTGTGAGTGGCTTTGATCTGCATAGCGTTGAAAAAACAACCCTGACTATTTATCAATTTGCAGATATAACAACTTATGAAAATGCTGTACAGTCATATAACCAGATTCCAAACTGGACACAGTATACGTACGATGAATGGCATATTGATATCAATAAATTGACAAAACGTATACAAACAGAAGTTCCTTTGGAAGACGTGGGAAACTATTGGCAATACGCCATTACTGCACCAGAGCCATTACCTATTGGATATTATTTGGTAGAGGTAGGGGGTCAAAACAACACTACTCTCCAATCATTTTTACAAGTCAGTGATATGAGTGCCTATGTTACTACTTCTGCAACAGATATGTTGGTGTGGGCACACGATACCAAAACAAAAAAACCATGTACAGGCGCCTCTATTACACTGCTTGATGGAACAGTTCTTGGAGAGACCGATCAGAACGGGATGATGCGTATTGTAACACCAGAAACGTTGAAAAATGAAAATAGAAACAAAAATAACGCAATACGTATTGCCGGAAACAATCAAATGTTGGTATTGCCACTTTCTGGAAATGCACAAGAGGATGGCAGTGATGCAACTTTTGGGCAATTACATTCTCCCACCAGTCAATCCTATTGGTCATACTTGTATCTTGATCAGCCGTATTATCAACCTCAAGATACGTTGAATTTTTGGGGAGTGATTGATGCGCGCAGTGGAGAAAAACCAAAACAGGTAAGCATTCAAATTACAGATGGTTATTCAGGGAGTAATGATCGTGTAGTTTTATTAGAAAAAGCCGTTTCAGTGGGCGATTTTGGAACTATAGAAGGTGCTATGCCATTAGAAAATTTATTACCGCAAGGGTATAGTGCTTCTGTCATTATTGATGGCAATGTTGTTGTTGAAAAATTCTTTTCAGTGATGAGTTATAGCAAGCCTGCATACACACTTTCCATAACACCAGAAAGTAGCGCACTTATTAGTGGTGAAACAATGACGCACACGCTTCACGCAAGAACGTTTGATGGAACTCCGGTAGCTGCATTGCCATTGAGTATCCATGAATCAACACTCACGACCGATGATATAGGTCTTGCATCATTTACTCACACATATGGAGCTGAAAAAAATGATTCAAGAAATAGATCTACAGAATATACAGAGTATTTGTTTGCAGGGCCAACACAAGCAGAAGAAGGCGAAATAACCGCAGAGGCACATGTGCGTGTATTTCCAGCTTCTGAAATCATGGATGTTACTGCAGAATATACAAATAAACAAGGGAGAGTAAAAGGCACGCTTTATACTCTTGATTTAGAAGCACTCAATAAAGGAACTGTTGATTTTTATACTGAACCGTATGGTGAACCAATTGCTGAGAATAACGTACAGATTGTGGTGACACGATTGTGGAGTGAAAAAAAACAAACTGGTACAACTTATAATTATATTGAAAAGAAACAACAGCCAGTTTATGAATATACAGAAAAAGCAGAAGAGGTGATGCGACGAACAGTCACAACAGACGTACAAGGAGCATTTTCTCTAGAATTTCCAACACAAGAAGATACTCGGTATCGCATTACGGTAGAATCAATCGATAGCAACGGTCGAACTGTACAAGAAAATCGATATATCTATGCGCAAGAAACAGGTATGATGGCAGATAGTGATTTCTTCAATCTACGATTTGTACAAGAAAACCAAACGGAACAATATTCACAAGGAAATATTCAAGAATTTTCCATAGGAGAACACGTACAGGTTGAATTTTATCGCGGCAACTCTTTGCTTCCCGCAGCACCAGCCACATTCCTTTTTATGCAGGCGCAAAACGGCATTCAAGAAACCGCTCTTGTTGACGAGTCGCGTTATCAATTTACATTTGATGAACAAGATATTCCAAATGTGATTGTACAAGGCATTTGGTTTGATGGTCGATCGTATTGGGTTACCAGTTCCTTTATCGGATTATTTGGTACAGGAATGAGCGCGTCGTTTAAAGAAGAGGATCGACGTTTAAATATAGATATGCAATTTGATAAAGAAACGTATGCGCCTGGTGAAACAGTAGCTTTGGATATTGCAGTGGCGCGACCCGATGGAAGTGGCACAGAAGCAGCCGTGAATGTGAATATCATTGACGAAGCATTGTATGCAGTGTTAGAAAAAGATGTTCGTTCTATTTCGCAAGATTATGTAAGTAATTTTAGAGACATATTGTATCGAGATTTGCGTGCAGAAATATACACTTCCTATGCTTCACATCGTTACCCAGCGAAAATATTGAGTGGCGATGGCGGTGGCGGTGGTAAAGGAGATCGAAAAATATTTCAAGACAAAGCACTCTTTAAAACAGTAAAAACGAATGCACAAGGCAAAGCACATATTGAATTTACGCTTCCGGATAATATTACTTCCTGGCGTGTCACCACTCACGCGTTAGATGCAGCACGCTATGCAGAAAGTACGACCCACAAATTAACAGTAACACAAGATTTTTTTGTGGATGCGGTACTGAGCTCAACCTATATTGTTGATGATAAGCCAATTGGGAAAGCGCGTGTGCTTGGCACTGGCGTACAATCTGACGATTCTGTTGAAATCACTGTTTCTTCTACCAGTCTGGGTATGGAACCACAACAATTTACCACAACAGGATTTGCGCCAATTGAATTTTCTTTACCGCAACTGGTGGAAGGAAAACAGGAAATAACAATTTCTGCAAAAAGTACTGATATGGAAGATACGATAATTCGTACTATTGACATTCTTCCTTCCAATCTTGTTATTCCATTTGCACAGACAGAAGATGTACAATCGGGATGGAAACCATCCATTGAAACCGATCAGCAGTTTGAAATTATTTTTTCTGATAAAAGTAGTGGAGTATTTTACCCACTTTTGCATCAGTATTTTTATAGCTGGAGCGATCGGCTTGATCAGCGGGTTGGAAAAATGTTTGCGCGTGATTTGTTGCAACAGTATTTTAGTGAACATGTACCAACTACTTCTGCATTTGATCCTGCAGCATATCAAACTAGTGATGGTGGATTATCGTTGTTTCCCTATAGCGATAATGATGTTGTACTGAGTGCGCATATTGCCGCAAGTACCATGGGAGAGAAATTCGACCAGGCGCGTCTTGCAGATTATTTTGAATCAGTTCTCAACGATCCTTCACAGACCACCTTCCGTCACGCGATGAGTTTGTATGGTTTAGCAGGGTTACATGAGCCAGTATTGCTTGAAGTTCAAGAGGTGCTTATGTCTAAAAAAATCACCGATGTTGACCGATTGTATTTGACACTTGCATTGGCAAAACTAGGGAATCAAGAAGAAGCGCGTATACTATTTGCTGCATTAAAAAAACAATATGGCAAGCAACTTGATTCATATCAATATATAGAATTGGGAGACACGGCAGATCATAAAATTGCAAACACACTCGCCATGGCAACCATTGCAGCATATATTCAAGACCCCTACGCTTCACAATGGTTTGCGTATGTACAAGATAATACACCAAACGAAACAGTATTTACGGTGCAAGAATTGAATTATATAGCATTGCAACTTGCGTTGCTTCCAGAGATTCCAGCGCACCTCGTATACGAGTATGCTGGCAATACACACGATGTTCAATTAGAAAAAGGGAAAATCGAACGAGCCGTTGTGATGCCAAAAGATATGCAAACATTTACTGTGCAATCTGTTGAAGGTACAGCATCTGCGGTGATTCGGTATACACGTAAAGCAACTGAAGAAGAATTGACTACGAACACAGAATTGTCTATTACACGTACGTATGAGCCAACTGCGATTTTGGAAGGAGATTTGGTAAAAATTATGCTTAACGTAACAGTACCAGATTCCATGCCGGACGGTTCATATCAAATAACCGATTTTGTTCCCTCAGGATTGCGTATTATCACTCGTCCATATGCGTATGCACAAACGCAAAAAGAAACAGCGCTTTCTTACCCATACAGCATAGATGGTCAACGTATTTCATTTATGACTGGTGAAGGGCATACAACAGTTACCTACTTTGCTCGAGTGGTGAATACAGGAGAATTTATTGCTGAACCAGCAGTCTTGCAATCATTGATCTCGCCGAATATTCGAGTAAGTACAGCGGACGAACGAATCGTTGTGCATAATAAAAAATAACCTCATTATTATTAAGAAGTTGTGATTCAAATATATTCTTGTTTTTTATTGATTTTTTGATATTGTTATTATCATAGGTAGTGAGTATGAACAGTAAACAAATATGTATGGTAGTTCAAAAAAAAGATCATCAAGAAAATAACGAATCACAAAAAGAGGAATTAGTACATCAGTTACGACAACTCAATATAAAAATTCAAAAACAGTTATCATGGAAACATAATTTGTTTATTGCGATTGTACGAGGAGTAGGGTATACCATTGGCGCAACACTCGTTGCGGGTATCATAGTGAGTATTCTTGCATATACATTTTCAACTGTTGATCAAATACCGTTAGAGATACTGAATCCCCCAGTTCAAATTCAGCCAGAATAGGATACAAATACTATATACACACAAATAGTTATAGAGTGTGATACTTTGTAATGAGTAAGTGTATTTTTAGACATTTTGCACATTACTTGCTGAAAAAACGAATGTATTATACATACATGAATCAGGGATATCCAGTTATGACCATTTTTGGTATTACCATTCGAATTCATTCTAGTTGGATTATCATATTTTTACTGATTACATGGAACTTAGCTGCAGGATTATTTCGTTTTACTTCCAGGACATTTTTTTCTATAATTTTTTTATCACTTTTCGGCTCAATATTATTTTTTGCATCTATAGTATTTCATGAACTCGCGCATTCGCTCGTTGCAAAAAAACGTGGTATGGAAGTAAAACGCATTACGCTATTTCTGTTTGGTGGTGTTTCCAACATTGAACGCGAACCATCTTCACCGTTTAATGAATTTATTATTGCAATTGTTGGGCCGTTATCTAGTATTGTTCTTGGAATAATTTTTTTATTGATTGGTGGTAGTATGATGGGAAATCTACAAGTACTTTCTTCACCATTACAGCTACAAACCGTTTTGTTTGCAAACCCATTTGTTACACTATTTTTATGGCTCGGATCCATCAATATTCTTCTGGCACTATTTAATTTG
>DATDUS010000095.1:0-4016 GCA_035290285.1 Patescibacteria group bacterium | reverse complement strand
ATTTGGATGGTGTGATTGCGATTACCCCTACAGTGATCGAATCTTTATTAAAAATGACGGGTTCTATTACGGTTGATGGAGTAGAATTTACAGAGCAAAATTTATTTGAACAATTGCAGCTGGAAGTAGAGTTTAACTATTCTAAAAAAGGCATTTCAGATTTGGATCGTAAAGCGATTATTGGTCATTTGGCAACTGAACTCATGAATCGTATCATGAGTATGCCACGTTCACGATTTGCAGAATTGTGGGATACATTTGTGACAAATGTCGATCAAAAACAAATTCAATTATACGTAGATGATCCTATCACACAATCATTAATTCTTGCTCAAAATTGGGGTGGTGAGATGAAAGAGTATGGAAATTCGGATTATTTAATGGTGGTTGATGCGAACCTTGCGGCACTAAAAACAGATCGTAAAATGGAACGTTCAATTGCGTACAATGTATTAGGTGATAATGGTTCTTATTATGGTTCAGCAGAAGTAACATATATTAACCATACTGAACAAGCACAAAAAGTTGGATTATATACTCGATATCGCACATATACTCGCATCTATCTTCCATATGGAAGTGAACTTGTTGAATATTCTGGCTATTTAACAAATGATGTAAAAGTAAAACACGGTGTTCCAACAGCTCCGGAAGTTACAGAGGAATCATTTACACGTCCGGATGGAACAGTCATACAATATACGGTCGTTGGAGGATTTACAGCAATTGAACCACGAGAAACAGGAAAATTATACATTAAATATAAATTACCACAATCAGTCGCACAACAAATCAATAATAAAACATATACTGTATACATTCAAAAACAGTCGGGCACGCATGAACATGGATTGCATTTCAACTTTGATATTGGTCAAAAAATAAATAATGCCGTAGCTTCTGACTTGACGAGCTCAATTGAAGGGAATAAAGTGTCATTTGATACAGATCTTCAAGTTGATCGGGAATTTACTATCTATCTTAAATAATATCCCTATAAATTAGTATGTTTTTTCGCAAAATTGGTATCGATCTTGGTACGGCAAATACCCTTGTTTATGTGCCTAAAAAAGGAATCGTTATTAACGAACCTTCTGTTGTGGCTATTTCCGTAAAAGATCGTCGAGTTCTTGCGGTAGGTAATGAAGCAAAGGAAATGCTTGGTCGTACTCCGGATACTATTGTTGCACAAAAGCCTCTAAAAGATGGTGTCATTGCAGATTATAAAACAACAGAAAGTATGTTGCGTTATTTTATTAATAAATCATTAGGTGGTGTACGCGTCTTTGCTCCAGAAGTCATGATTGCAGTTCCTGCTGGTATTACTTCAACAGAACGACGCGCGGTGATTGACGCAACAATACAAGCAGGTGCAAAAGCGGCGTATATTATTAAACAACCCATTGCGTCTGCAATCGGCGCTGGCATTCCTATTGGTTCAGCTTCTGGACATATGATTATTGAAATTGGTGGAGGCACTTCTGAAATTGCTGTTATTTCTCTTGGGGGCATTGTTGCGAATACTTCTGTGCGCATTGGCGGTACAAAATTTGATCATGCAATTCAAGAGTATGTACGTAAAAAGTTAAATCTTGCAATCGGAGAACGTACGGCCGAAGAATTAAAAATTCATATTGGTTCAGCACTCCCATTAAAAGAACCTTTGAGTATGAATGTGCGTGGACGTGATGTAATTACTGGATTGCCAAAAACTGCAACAGTTACCTCAGACGATATTACGGAAGCAATACAAGTAGAATTACACGGTATCATGGAGGCTGTAAAATCAGTGTTACAAGAAACTCCACCAGAACTTTCGGCTGATGTTATTGATAAAGGCATGGTGCTTTCCGGAGGGAGCGGTATGTTACGAAATCTTGATGAACTATTGAGCCGAGCCACTGATGTGCCCGCGTATGTTGCGGACGATTCGTTACTAAACGTTGTGCGTGGAACCGGTATTGCTTTAGAAAATCTCGAATCATACAAACGTTCCATTATGGAAAATAAATAACAATAATGGTTTGCTTGCACTATGATTATTGGTATTGACGCATCGCGAGCAAATAGTCGTCAAAGAACCGGAACAGAATGGTATTCATTTCATGTTATAGAAGAATTAAAAAAAATTATTCCTGCAGAGCATCAAGTAATCCTGTATTCAAAAGAACCACTATTGCCAGATTTATCAAAATTGCCTGTTACTTGGCAATCACGCGTGTTGCGTTGGCCGCCAAAGTTTTTATGGACACAGTTTCGATTATCGTGGGAAATGTTCATGCATAAACCAGATATTCTTTATATCCCAGCACACACCATTCCTCTTATTCACCCAAAAAAAATTGTACTGGTTGTTCATGATGTAGGTTTTGAGCGAGAAGCAACTTTATATAACGACACTACTATTGGAAACAACCAACCTATTGTAAAAAAAATCATGAATTTGCTCGTGCGTCTCGTTACAGTAGGAAAATATAATGCAAGCGAAAAAGATTATCATCGATTTGCGATGACACAAGCCATACGACACGCTACACGCATTATCACTGTTTCTCAATTCTCACAACAAGAAATTATTGACGTGTATCATTCTGTGTCAAAAAAACGCATAACAGTCATTCCAAATGGTTTTAATACACGCAAAAAACAACAAATAACGAAAATTTCAAGCACAATAGTACATGAACATGGTATACGCATGCCTTATGTATTATTCATTGGACGCATTGAACAAAAAAAGAATATACCACGTCTTATTGATGCCTTTGCATTAATAAAAAAACAATACCATTTTTCTGGACAATTGGTGTTGGCTGGGTCTCCGGGATTTGGTCATGAAGAAGTACAACATCGTATTACAAAACATCAATTATCCAATGACGTTATTCAAACCGGATGGATATCCAATGAGTTACTCTCTTTATTATTAACGCACGCACATGCATTTGTATTTCCGTCTTTATATGAAGGGTTTGGTATTCCGCTGTTAGAAGCGATGAGTGTTGGTGTACCCACTGTTTGTTCTGCTATTTCTCCATTACAAGAAATTGGGAGTGATGCTACTCTCTATTTTAATCCCACATCTTCTGAAGATATGGCGGAAAAAATAGCACAGGTATTATATAAAGATAGTCTGAGGCAAACATTGATTGAAAAAGGATACGCACAAGCGTGTAAATTTTCCTGGGAAAACACAGCTCTCAAGACTTGGAATGTCCTCCATTCAATTATGCAAAAAAATCTATGAAAACCCACATCTCTGAGAATCAATTATTTGAACGAGCATATCCACAACAGAGCCATTATATTCAACGCATCATGCAATCTCAACGTATGCACCACGCTTATTGTATTGCAGGAATAGAAGAAGGAGGGGAGCGTTGCTGCATAGAATGGTGGGCGCAACAATTACTCTGTACTCAAACACAATCACCCTGCACAACATGCAAAAGTTGTACAGAGTATCAAAAAAATATTCATCCAGATATATTGTGGATTACAGTAAAAGATACTTTCAACACTGAATCGATTGGATTATCGGATATGTACACACTCAAACAATTTATCTCCTCTCCACCCAGAGTAGCTCGATATAAAGTTATTTGTATTGATAAGGCAGAACAAATGACTTTATCAGTAATAAATTCTTTATTAAAAACGATTGAAGAGCCACCCTCTTATATCCGAATACTCATCAGTACTTGTCATATTGAACTACTTCCAAAAACACTCCAATCACGACTACATATATTATTTTTACCACAACTTTCTGAAAAAATAATTGTGGAGATTTTAGCTAACCATGAAATAGTAAATGTTCAAGAACAATCATCATTGCTACCATATATTCAAGGAAAATTTGATCGTTTAGAGCTTATTATTCATAAAAAAATGCAATCATTTAACTCGTGGAAAGAAGAGACAGCATTTTGGATCAATTGTATACTTTCTCCCATTGGAAAAAGGGATCAATTGATTCGAGAACGATTTTTGCAACCACCACAATCTACTCAGCA
>DATDUS010000094.1:0-2623 GCA_035290285.1 Patescibacteria group bacterium | reverse complement strand
TGCTGAAACGTTTAGTGCCTTTGGATAGTTTTGCCAAAAATCACGCACACCGACAGCAACGCCGCCCTTGGTGGAAGAAAGATCAGCCCATCCAAGTGCACGACAGTTATCAGAAGGTTCTTCTTCACTACATGCGCCATGAAGTGCCGTACCGTTTGCTGCGGCAGTGAATCCGCGGAATTGATTTTGTGTATTCTCTGGCGCATGGTTCCATCGTGGGCCACCACTAGATGCTTGATACAGCTGTGCTTGTTGTGAAAGTGTGCCACCCCAAGATTTGCCAGCTGCGCCACCGAGTGCGTACGCAGTATTTTGACCGGTATTCAATTGCATGGTAAGAGAAAGACCATCAAATTGTAGAGATTGTGGACTACCGAATTCTTTTAGATTTGGTTGACCTCCTTCATTCGTCATCAGTTCATCATTCCAGATGCTATATTGAACGCGAGCATAGGAAGTGCCGGCATAAAAATGCATGCGTGCAGTGAATGCAAGAAGTTTGTTGCCTGCAGTATCAGTGTGCCAACCTTTCACCAGCACAATAGAATGCAGCGGGCCTTTTCGTTCAATGCTAATGTTTTCTATTGTTCCATTTTCGGATGTATATGCATTATCACTTGTGGTGATACGCGCAGTACTGTTTTTTTCTGCAGTGAGCAGCGGATCATCAATTTTTCCATCTTTATTATTATCAATGTACACCTGATGAAATAAATCAAATTGATTTTTGTTAATAACAAAACGTGCCTTACCAGTGTTTACGGTGATGCCTTCTGACGATTTTTTCATATGAATACGTTTTTTGTGGCGAACGGCTTTTCCGGTTTGCAGACGAAATTTTTTTTTGCTATTTGCCGCCAGTTTTTTTACGTTGAAATCCACCAATACCCACTTAATTGGTTTGTTGCGATCTTTTGGTTTTCCTCCCCATCGAGCAAGTACCGTAAATTGTGCGGGGATTGCTTTGCCTTTTGCATTCACAATGCGTAATGCCTTTTTGCGTTTAATGTCTGCCGAACGAGGAAGAGGTACGCCTGAAGTAACGGTGGAATAGCTACGTTTTACATTGGCAGTATCTGCAACAGTAAGAGGAACATTCAATCGTTTTGTTTGAGATTGCGTACGACTATTCTCTGCGTATACGGGATTGTATGGAAAGAAGAGTACTCCTCCCATAAAAAGTATCGAAGAAATTGAGATAACAATGGTAGGGGATACATGACGCATAAAGCATTATTAATAATTCATGAGTTTACTATTATATTTTCGATGAGCTTCATTCGTCAAGCTCAGGCGCGAAAAAAATAACTTAAAAAGTAGTCATAAAAATTGACAAATTCAATCAAAAAAGATATAATATAGTATAATAGTATGTATGAATTGTTTTTTCAACCATTAAAAACATCAAAAAAAGCTCATAATGAAACTCATAGGAGCGTTTTTGAATCTCAACAATTATCGTCAAAAAGTGCACCGGAACACAGTGGTGGGTTGCATACTGAACAGCAAGTTGCTCCTCATTTTCAACAAACATATACATTTTTACAACGCGATATTCGATCATATGAACAATTCAATCGTAATGGACGGTTATGGTCGGACTCGTATTGTCGTGCGGTAATAGCAAAAATTGATGTATTTGTGCAACAATTAAATCAGGAAGTACATCAGGAAGATCATGAACACGAACAGGCGAGTACATTAGAACCAATACAATATGTATTTCCAGCAGTGGCAAATACTCAGTTAAGTAAAATGTTTGATGTCAGTAAAGAAGAGATAGCACAATATGTAGGAAGGCGTTTTAGCGCTGAGGTGCGCGGAAGAATTTATTTTGATACAAAGCAGAAGAAATTTATTCACGAAAATAATTTATTGCAACCGGTAATAGAGGAATAGATTTTTTGTTTTCTTTTTTTGCGTATGTTGATGAGTAATGCTACTATAATACATAGTATTGAAAAATATTGATACAATTTGAGGAGGATGAATATCATTCATGATATTAATAAGAAAAAGGAATATGTAGAAACATACATTCATGAGCACCCTACATTGTTCATTCGAATTTTTTATGGGTTGGTTTTGCTTTTTTTGTATATCGTTCTAGCAATTTTTTCTATCTGTGTACTCATTTTTCTTCCCACTCATCAATGTTTTCAAACAATTCATGTTTTAGTACCAACAAAAGGATATGCTGTTTCCTATACCGGTCATAGAAAGAAGCAGCGCATTGTTCGTATAAGTGCCGTGTCTTCTTTGATTGTGGCGATTTTGATTACCATTATTAATGGCATTTTTACTGTTCCTCGGTCTGTGATTGGCACAAGCTATACTGTGACCTGTTCAGGATCATCTGAAACTCCCACTGATATTACAGAAAGTACGTATACCATTAATGATGCATTAACGTTGGATGGAGCCGGTTACTGTCAATTAGATGAGGCGCTCACTATTGGCACTTTCACTATTCAAAATGGAGTCACTCTTACACATTTGGCATCCAATAAAACAGGTATTACGGTCACTGCAACAACTATGGATATACAAACGGGTGCTCAAATTAATGTAGATGGAAAAGGGTGTATTGGTGGGACATCGTCCGGCAACGGGTACGGTCCAA
>DATDUS010000093.1:0-5082 GCA_035290285.1 Patescibacteria group bacterium | reverse complement strand
ACCTCGATGGTCCGCTCCATGTTTCTATCGCAACCATTGAACACTATTTTTATTCACTCATTTCTTTTATTCGAACACATAAAATTGCTAAACGGCGATATAATGGATTAATTGTGCATATTAATAATCTTGACATTCTGCTCTCCCACGCATTAACCACAAAACTCGTGATGCATTTTTTACAAGAAATGCGAGATATTTTACAAACTTCACATGTGTATTTTTTCTTTCTTGGACCAACAACCCTTTTCCAATTCGTCTATTCAGAGCCACGCATTCATAGTGCATTTTGCCATTCCCCTCTTCTGCTCGAGCCGCTCACAAAAAAAGATATTGTGCATGCATTAAATGAACGCATGAGATTATTACAGTCAGACGATGTAAAACAATATATTAAACCGTTCGAAGATCGAGTCATTTATTCTTTGTATGCATTGTATGAAGGAGATTTGCGTTCTATTATGTCGGCACTCAATGATATTCTTTCCCAATGTGAAGGACCAATTCATAATACCCTTACTTCACAAAATGCGATGTGGTTACTTGGAAAAGAACGATGGTCACGCATTGAACACACCATACGATTTACTAAAAAACGAAAAGAATTTCTTCTCTATTTAATACACCAAGGCGGGCTTGTTCATTACGATCAAATCATTCATCAATTCCAAACAACACCTGCAAATGCTTCGGCTTATTACATCCAACCATTTCGGGAGGTTGGTATTCTTACAATGAATGAATACTCCAATAAAAAATGGATCACTCTGACAGCAGAATATTCACCCCTCATGCTCTGGGCGCAATCAAAATCCATTGAAGAGTTATTCAAAAAATCACAACGCCAGCCTATACATGTATAATAAGTCTATACGCTCTTTTTTAATCCATAATGACTGTATCAATACCGTGTGCAATTCCATTATTTGCTCTCATATTCGGTCGAATAATCAACGCCCCACTGATAGTAACCAGTTGAGAATTATCAACAGTCATCACTTCTCCATCAACTGTTTCAACACTTCGTGTACGTAACATTGTTCCAATAGGAAGCCTTCCTTTTACTAGGTGATTCCGTAAAATTTCTTTTAAACGATTCGGATCGTCAAATAATGCATCAAGTTGTTCATCTGACAATTTGCCAAATGCTGCATTTGTTGGCGCAAAGAGTGTATACTGACCAGTAGTAGTGAGCAGATCATTCATACCAGCAGTATCAATTGCTTTGAGTAAGATAGTAAAACGATCATTCAATTGCAATCGGCGAATCAGAGTATTTTTTCCATACGGTGTTTGAATTTGTACGCCTTCAGAATATGTTCCAAATACACCCTCATTGTTTGCACGCACATATAGCACATAATTTCTGCCTGGTTTTAATCCACGAAGAGTCACAGTAGTATCTAATGATATTTTTCGTTTAACGAATTTTCCTTTTGCTGTTTGAACGCGAACTTGATAAAAATCAGCATTGATCACTTCATCAAATGTGATATCAACTTTTTTCGGATACACATTCTTCACTTGCACGTTTGTCACTTGGGCAGGTGCTGCCATTTCTTCTGTTGGAAGAAGCACAGCATTAATGGAATGAATCACGCCATTAGAAGAATCAATATCCCCTTCGATAATCATCGCATCATTTACCATAATAGAAGATTCGGTCACCGTAATTGCAATAGTTTGTCCTTGCAGAGTTTTTAATGAATCTTGAGAACGCATATCTGTAGATGTATATTCTCCTCCTAATACATGGTAGAGAAGCAATGCTTGTAATTGTTCTTGATTTGCAAGAAGCGCATTTAATGTATCAGCTGGTATTGCAGAGAATGCTTCATCTGTTGGCGCAAACAATGTATACGGCCCATTCCCACTCAGTGTTTCTGTTAATCCTGCAGTATCTATTGCTGCAAGCAGGGTCGTGTATGTACCGGCTGTCTGCAAATTTTGAATAATATTTTGCTCAGCCGATGGTGGTAGAGACGGTATCGGGGTTGGCGTTGGCTCAACTTGTGCAAATGCCGGCGTTGAAAATGATGCGAATAACATCATTGCAACAGATGCACAAGAAAGTATTAATGATTGAAACATATGATATACATTATTTATTAAATGTACCAACTGCATACAGGTGCACTGTATACAGTGAAACAATGCATATACTATATCGATAGGTGTAAAGAAATACTACAGATAAAATAGACAAAAAAAATCAGTATTCCTATACAGAATAAATATTTATAGGTATTTATCCCCTCTAATTCAATTTTTTGCTATACTATTTTTATGCAATTGCGCAAAACAATATTCATTATTCTCACTATCATTTCATTCAGTTGTATTATATATATTATTGCGATTCCTGCTTTGATTATCCAAAAACAAAAAAAGAATATTTATCAGCACACTGCCAATATTGATAAAAATTATCAAGTAGGAATTGTGTTTGGTGCTGGCATTCGACCCGGCGGCATCCCCTCAGATATTTTAGAAGATCGTTTAGATGTAGCGGCGAAGCTCTATCGCGAAAACCGTATTCAAAAAATTCTTGTCTCTGGAGATAACAGAACACCGGATTATGATGAACCGGGCGCTATGTATAATTATCTCGTCAATACTCAACAAATTCCAAAAGAAGATATTGTGCGTGATTATGCAGGTTTACGCACATATGATACATGCATTCGTGCAAAAGAAATTTGGGATGTTGAAGAAGCGCTTCTTATCACCCAAGGATTCCACTTGCTTCGTGCATTGTTTACCTGCAATGCACTCGGTGTTCAAAGTGCCGGGTATTCAGCAACTCAACAAGAATATCAAGAAGATCTGTTATTTAAATTACGAGAAGTGCTTGCTATTCATAATGCAGTTTTGGATATTTATTTTTTACATCCTTCGTATGTTGGTGGAGAAAAAGAATCAATTGATAAATAATTTTGTATGATTTTTTGGATTATTAATATTGGCATCATTCTGCTTTTTGCTGGTTTGCTCCTTGTTATAAATCATAACGAACGACGAATGGCTTTTTTTGCTATCTTGTATGCTATTCTTTTTGAAAATGTGAACATGCTTCTCTCGCGTGGGCAAATTGCCGGGTATTCCTATAACTCTCAGTTTGTATTGTGTATTTTTGACACACCATTATTTGTTATTCTTTCGTGGTCACTGCTTATTGTGACTGGTCGTATCCTTGCTCGACAATTATTTTCAACCTATTGGCAACAACTGCTCGGCGCAACAATGTTGGTACTATTGATTGACCTTTCAATTGATATTTTTGCTATTCGTTTACAATTTTGGAGCTGGAATGGGTATACGTTGCAAGATGGTTTTTTTGGTGTGCCAAGCATCAATTATGTTGGATGGTTTTTGGTGACGCTTACTTTTTATATCGTGTATGATGTGTGTAAAAAAAGAACATTACTTGTATGGTGTACTCCAGCAATTGCGTATATCCTCTTTCTCCCTCTTATAAATGGATATAACCGTCTTACACAATTTTTTGCAATAGGGAAGAATAATCAAATCATCATTGTTTTTATTCTTTTCTTTTTGATGTATCTTATATTGATCATTATCGCATTCCGTCATCGCTTGCGCTCATCATCTTTTTACATTAAAAATAAAAAAATACAATTCAGTCTTCTTGCGCGTTATTTATTTCATCTATTCTCTTTTTCTGCAATTATTTTGTATCACTTCAATACATGGTCATTGATACTCGCCTTTTTCATAATTTTTTTCTTAGACGTGCTATTCACGTTGCGGCTGCATCGCACCTAATTGATTCACACGCTGCTGAATTTTTATCCAAACTCATATATTCTTTAAGAGCAGCTCATTCTTCCTTTAAATAAGGCAATGTGTGTGTTTGGAGAAACCATGGAATTTTCTTTTACCATATACTTTATATTACTTATTCTATACTACAATTGAATACTGAAGGCAAATAAAAATGCCCCAAATGGGACGTCAACAATAGTATAGCAAATTTTTTGAATAAAAAAAAGAGGCTCGCAGAGGCTCGCAATCTTTCGACTACGAAAAAAATGCTTGCGTGTGCCTTACGCCTCCGTATCCCATCATGCGAGTTCCACTGCGCGTGATGGGTTCGATTCCGAGCAAAGCGAGCAACTTTCTTTTTCCTTATTTTTTTGCTTTTGCAGCGTTTTTTTCACCAGTATTACATTGCAGATCTTCTCTTGTAACAAGGCGGCCTTCAACTTGCGGCATGGACGATTCCGTTGCAGATGGTTCAACTGAAATATTCAAAGAATCAGCATGAGAGCTGGTTTGTCCTTGATCCTGCATCTTCGCTACTTGCGCATCAGTAAACTCAAGTGTGTTGGTCACTTGTATTTCTTCACCATCCTCGGCTTTAATCGTATAAGTAACATCTTGTTCATTTGGTTGACGTTTTTTAGGTTTGAACTGTTCCCTTAAATGACGCAACATAAAATACTCGCTAATAATAATTATATTTCATTATATTTCATTTTTTGTGTTTCGTCAATACACATATGTAAAAAATTTGCCAGGAGTGACTTATTCATATATACTATTTTTAGTATCACGATTTAAAAGACCCGCTTGCAGTTTTGTCTGCCTGCGGATCTTTTTTTATGTATATCCAATCTTCTTTTCTAATCCATTTAAAAATCTCATTTTTTCTTTCGCGACCTTTTTTAATAATACTGAACAATATGCTGTATTTGGACTTAACACACACTTTAATTTATTTTGTTTTACAAGATACTTCACTAAATATTGAAAATCTCCATCTCCCGTCTAAAGGTAATTGTGATGCGGAGTTGGTTTTGCAAGTCGTGATTGATTATACTGCTTAAATAAAGCAGTGATTTAACATTGCCATTTTTCGTTATGAGGGTCGGTTTGAATATCAGTACATATCTTTTAGTGTGAAATAAATATATTATTTTTAATTCCATCAAATTCGATGGAATTAAAATGTGAATTCAATTCTCCTGATTGTAATTTATCTGTTTTATCTTATTGGTTTGCCTCCGTATTATGAATTTTTTTGCAATAATGTCATCAGTAATGACAAATTGTTATTCT
>DATDUS010000092.1:0-5663 GCA_035290285.1 Patescibacteria group bacterium | reverse complement strand
TAACTTTCCACACCCCATACCAAACTTAATTGATAATGAGTTTTATCATTATTCGTCATCACATACACTGCATTTTCTGGTCTGTGTCGCGCGATCATTCGAGCAGTAAAACCGCTGACGCTTGCAACCACAATGGCTTTGGCTTTCATATCTTTTGAAAGTTCGTGAGCCGCGTGTGCAATTGAAGCAGAGATAGAAGTTTCTTTATCACCCAAAAAACCATGCTCTAAAAGATCAAATGGTGATTGTTCAGTATTATTAATAATATTGTGCATGATAGTGACCGCTTCAACTGGATATTTCCCATTTGCCGTTTCTCCCGAAAGCATCACTGCATCCGTATGATCAATCACAGCATTCGATACGTCGCTGACTTCTGCTCGAGTCGGCCGCGGATTTTCGATCATCGAATTGAGCATTTGGGTTGCAACAATAACTGGCTTTGCTAAACGGAGACAGCGAACAATAATTTCTTTTTGATAAATCGCCACCCGACTTTCGTCCATTTCAATACCTAGGTCGCCACGTGCCACCATAATACTATCTGTTGCATGTATAATTTCCACAATATTTTTTACCGCTTCTTTTCTTTCAATTTTTGCAACGATTTGAGGTAATCGTGCATTTTTTGCAACCATTTTTTTTATTTTTGCTTTCACATTTAGTATCTCTTTGGCGTTACTCACAAAAGAAAGTGCAATAAAATCAACATCCTGTTCCAGTGCAAATTTCAAATCTGCCTCGTCTTTTTTTGTCACTGCACTCATTGTTAAACTAGCATCTGGAATATTCACTCCTTTATGATTTTTTACTATTCCTCCTTCAATCACTTTTGCCAAAAGAAAATTCTTTTTTTTTGCAATGATTTCCATTCTCATTAATCCATCCTCAATCAAAATGTGATTACCTTTTTTAATATCTTTGATGATGCCTTTCCAATCCAATTGTATTATTTTTTGACCATTCAAATTTTTGGATTTCTGAGCAGTATCAAGCACCGTGATTATTTCACCTTTTTCTATTTTCATATCATCATCCACAACTGTACGAATTCTCGGCCCTTGAAGATCAGCCATAATGCCAACCGGCATGTTCAATTTTTTTCGCAACTCCTTCACAAGATCAATTAATGCGCCGTTTGTGACATGATCACCATGAGAAAAATTAATTCTCGCCACATTCATGCCTGCTCGTATCATTTGTGTGAGTCGAGCTATTGTAGCTGATGCAGGCCCAATAGTGCACACGATCTTTGTATGTTTCATATATCTTATGCTATTTATTTTAGAGGTTTCCACACAAATACTATTTTACCATTTCTGTTCATTAAATTCACCTGCTGGTTCTTAATCGCTACTCGATATTTATACGTTTGAATACCTTGATAATATGCCAAACGTCGAAGAACAAAAGCTCGCTTTTCTGTTTTAAACGATACTAATTTAAAATAAATCGTATCTCCCCGTTTCGTTGCAAATACCATTTCTAAAGTTTTTTTATTGCCATCTATATTTCCAATAGCAAATTTTCTCCAATGCAATCGTGGAGAAATACGCTTTTTTTTCAATAAAGTACCATCACTCAAATAGGCGTGAACTGTTGTTCCTGTTCTATATTTAATAGTTGTAATATAAGAGGTGCCAGAAATTTTTGCTAAACGAGGAACAACGCCACCAACCGGAAATGCTTGCCATGATGCCATAACGGTATCTCGTTTACTAATAACTGTGACAATACCCTTTCCCCGAGAAGTGCCTTTAATATAACTAATCTCATCAATAACAGATGAATCATCTGGTTCGGTAACAGTTATAATGACTTGGTTGCTTTGCGCTGTTTCTCCTTCCGAATCCGTAGCCGTAAATAAAAGCGTTTCTATGCCTTCAAATGTTATCGGTGCAAAAAGCGATATTTGCCCTTGAAGATCCATGTCAACTTCAACAAATTGATTTCCAGATACGGCATATGTTAATAGATCATCATCTTGATCAGAAAAATAACCAGCAAGATCAATTGCATCACTGATTGTTTTACCGGCTTCAAATGAAATATTCGGAATAGAACCGGAAAAAACAGGTGCATGATTTTGATTCCCCATTTCTTGCTCGTTGACACTCATATTGACCACTTGTGTCGCTGTGGTGGTTCCATCATTGGCTTGAATCGTTAACTGATATTGCCCAGCATCGCCTATAGCAGGAACCCAATTAAAAGTGCCAGAATTATTTCCATTATCAGTAAAAAGAGAGGAAAGCGTTATGCCATGATCTTGAAAATCGTTCTGTGAATCAAGAAGTGTTATGGAAACATCAAGAGTATCAGGATCAGTGACAAAAACGGAAAAAGCCAGCGTATCTTCTTCAAATACTGTTTGGTCTGAAATGACTGCTAATTCCGGTGGGTCATTGACCGGTTCAAGCGTTATAGTAACGATATTTGAATCAACTGTGAAAAGAGCCGTATCTGTAGCACGAAAACGCACAGTATCAGAACCATTAGCGTCAGAAGCTACGGTAAAACTGACCAAATGTGTCACGTCATCGATATCGATACTACCAAGAGTTGGATCCAAATTATCCACAATGGTATAGGTCAAAACGTCTCCTGGATCATCAAAATAATCATCCAAATCAAAAGCATTGCTTATCGGTATATCTTCGCTCGTTGTTTGATTGGGAATAGTTCCAGTAAACACCGGAGCGGTATTTTCAACTGTCGTAAAACGCGTTCCTGATGACCATGCGGAATCTCCGACAGCATTTGTATAACGCACAAATGCATAATAATTTGTTTCAAAATCAAGAGCTGTGTTGCCACTCACTGTGCCACTAAATGTACCATTTGTTGTATTCGCTACAATATTCTCCAAATTCGTTGTATCATCATCTGTACTCCACACAATATCTGTGCCATCTGCGTCTGTAGTAATTTTCCAATCAGTAGCTTGATGGGTGGCGCCATCAGAAGAATACGTAGACGCTGTGATTGTTGGGTTTCGACTCACCTCGGTTGCATTGCTCGCAGGAGAGGTAACCGAAGGAGTAGATGGAATAGTATAGATTACGGTAGTTAATTGACCAGTATTTCCATTATTTGCTCCAATACCTCCATCGATGCTCGTCGTGCCAGACCAACTAACAGCAGAACCATATCGTAATAAAATACGTCCACCGGCTCCACCACCCCCTTGATATGTTGCGGCAGTGGCATCTGCTCCGTTTGCAGTAATCACTCCAGTACCGGCAAGCCATTGCGTTGTAATATGAATAGATCCACCGGCTCCGGAACCTCCGGAAACAGTACCATTGCCATTGCCGGCAGAACCATCGGCAAGGATAGATCCATTGATAGTCAAGGTCCCGGTCAAACTTAACATAATAACTCCACCACCATGACCGCCGTTCACAAATTGACCTGACCCATACGCACCCGCGCCACCGCCGGAACCAAAATCTGTTGGATTATCCCAATCATCATACACTGCACCACCTGCGGCACCATTATTACCATCACCTCCTACACCACCATGACCGCCACCTCCACCTCCACCAAATTCTCCATCTTCCGTATTACCACCGCCTGGTCCCGCACCACTGCCAAGGGTCGTTGCACCCACATATCCACAAGTACTCACATCAATAAACCCGCCTGATTCTATAGTAAGATCATGCGCTGAAATATAAACACTTTGAGGATAGTTTCCACGATGCATCAATGCTACTCCGCTTTCAATAGTAATATCTTCTGCCTGTAATTCTTCAGTTAATCTACAGTATTTTGTGCCTTCTGCTTCTCCTCCAGCAGTAAAAGTGATCGTATGACCGGAATACTCAGATTCAATAATTTCTGTCGGTGTAATCAAATCTCCGGTACAGACGATCGTAGAATTGGTGGCTCGTGTAGAATAGAAGGTAGCAAAAATTCCATTAAACACCACAACAATGAATATAACGATTGAAGAGGCAACTGTTGTTAATTGAAAAGAACGATGCCAACGTCGATGCACTGTGTATGATATGGAGTACCCTTTTTGCGGATCTAGCTGATACAGTTGTTGAAAACTGACTTGAGGGGAAGAATACAGACATGTGCCGGCATACACAATAGCAAAAAGTATACATAAAAAAAAGAGCGGGATAATCAGCAACAATCGATGTGCCAACGAAGCAGATTGCCTGATGGCTGTTTGTAACCGAATAATGCTTTTTTGTAATTTCTTCAAATATATAAACAAACCACTCCTCATATTTTCTCACTATTTAAAACAATAAAAGTTCATTCACCGAAAACAACTCCATACAAACAGAAGATATTAAAAAATTATCCTGCAATAGTTGAAATAACGGTGGTTCCACTACAGCTACCGCCCACACCGCTTGCTGGTATTTGAATACCCCAATACAATACTTTACTGGTATTTGCACCATCTGCTGTTCGAATTTGTACACCCAAGTTTGTATCTGCTGGAGTATCGCTTAAGGTCGTTCCGCTTGCGTGTACGACATCTGTGACAGCCCACGTTTGATTTGCTATCGGAATCGTACCGCTGGTACAGGACATAGCTGCTGCGGATGATACATTCACATCAGCGGTCGTATTGCCTGCTTGAGCAACTGTTTGCTCTACATTATTTGAATCGGTTGTAGATTGATTTAACTCCAAACTGCCGAATCCGATCGTGCTTGGAATACTTAATGCAGTCAAGCTATTCACTTCCACCCCTCCATGCGTCGTATTCCCTGAAGCAGCACTTGCATCAACAACCGTTACTTTTGCCAACCAATTTTGCGCAGCATAGGTGCCAGAATCCGTTGCATCCGCATAAAATTGCAACGCAACAGGGCAGGTATAGGTGCGGGTGGTACTCGACGCATTTGCTAACGTACAACTCACTCCGGATACTGAATAACAATCGTTATTGTCCTGACTGCAAGAAGCACCACCGGTTGCACCACTGCGATACAATACGACAGTGACGCCTGTATCAGCAATATCGCCATTACCATTCACATCGGAAACCACACCATTTACATGCACCGTACGTGTTGTTCCTGAAGATAACGTAATGCCACTGCCATAACTATCAACACCACCACCGGCGCTATCTGAAATATACACACTATCCACCGCAGGTGCGGTATTGCTAATTGTTGCGCTTGTTGTCACATCGTCTGCTTGTGAATTTGCAATGATCAATAGTATCATCACAATAACCGTAATCAGTACAAGCATGGCACCAAACACCCAATGCATCACCACGCTTTTTGTATTGTTTAATTGTCCTTCAATCGACAAACGATTCAACTGTTTAAGTCGTCGTATAATAAAGACTCCGATTGCAAAACAGCAGAAAATGATTGTAATCGATATAGCTATGCCCAAAAAAGAATGAAAAAATGAAAATGCATTTTCAACAGAAACAGTTATGGATTTTTTTTGTGTCACTTTATGACCATATTCAACATATGCTACTAACGTATATTCGCCACTACGTGAGAATTGCATTGTATGAATTATTTCTCGCTCTTCAGTTTTATCTATAATAATTTCATTACTGCGCTGTGTATCCAATAATGTATCTTCTTGATATATTTCTGTTACTAAAATACTTGGCACTGTTATCTCTCCGGTATTTTTAAATACTGCAGTAAGCTTTATTTTTT
>DATDUS010000091.1:0-4455 GCA_035290285.1 Patescibacteria group bacterium | reverse complement strand
GAGCGGGTGACGCGGCAGGAGGGCTCCCACCGCGCGTAGTGCCGAGCACAGTGGAAAATCGAAAGCGGCAGGATCCGCGAGAAAAAATATTTTCACAATCACAGAATATTGTTAAATCGCTTGCCCTTTTTTTTCTGTTTGCTATCCTGTTTGTTTTACCTGCGAGTGTATCTGCGGTGCTTTATAGTACTCATCGTGCAGAAACAATTATTACTCAGTCTACTGAAGAAGCATATATGCATCTTCAAGCCGGGGGAGAACACATTCAAGCAATGAATTTTCAGTCAGCGCAAGAACAGTTTCAAGCCGCGCTACAATCATTTCAGCAAGCACAAATAGTGCTTCAACAACAGAATAGAATATTACTTACATTGGCGTCATACATTCCTATTAAAGGAAAAACCATTCGTTCCGGACGGTCTGCTATTGAAGCAGGAAAACAACTTTCTCAAGCCGGAGAGCAGCTTTCAAAAACTCTTATGTATGTATCATCTGCTGATCTTACTTCTGCTCTTCAAGATCAACAAAAAGGCGTAACCGATGTATTAGTCGCTCTTCACTCTGGGCTTGCTCCTGCAGTGGAACATATCAATGCAGCGAATAATGCGCTACAGCGTGTATCTGTGGATGTTGTTCCAAAAGATAAACGTGAATTGTTTTCCACTGCTCAAAAAACATTACCCAGTATTCAACAAACACTTACAGAATATTTAGAAATAACAGAAGAATCATTATCTTTTTTCGGACACACAAAAGCTAAACGTTATCTTGTATTGTTTGCAAATAATAGAGAATTGCGTCCGGCAGGAGGTGGTTTTCCCGGAAGTTTTGGTGTCTTTGATATTGCTCGTGGAGTAGTGAAACGCGCAGATATTCCAGGAGGTGGTATTTATGATGTGGCAGGGCAATCACAAATGAAAATTATTTCACCCGTGCCATTACACTTAATCAATCCTCACTGGAATATTCAAGATGCATTATGGTTTCCGCACTATCCCACAAGTGCTCAAAAAGTGGAATGGTTTTTAGAACATGCCAATGATGGTATTTCAGTAGATGGTGTTATTTCACTTGTTCCTGATGTAGTAGAAAAATTATTGCAGATCACTGGGCCAATTGATATGACTGAAAAATATGGCGTGGTTATCAGCACAGATAATTTTTATGATATTGTACAAGCCGAGGCAGAGAAAAAATTTGATGAAAATCCAGAATCAAAGCGTATTATTTCCGAAATGACTCCACTCTTATTTCAACAGCTCTTTTCTTCTGTGCAAAATTCGCAATCCTTACTCAAATTATTATCAACAATACAAGATGCGCTAGAAAAAAAAGATATCGTGGTATACATGAATGATCCAGCAATTCAACAACTATTTTCACAGCATAATTGGAGCGGGGAGTTAATGGAAACGAATAAAGATTATCTGCATATTAATATAGCGAATATCGGAGGAGGAAAAACAAGCCAGGCAATTGAAAGTACCGCTTTGCTTCAAACGCACATTCAAGAAGATGGATCTGTTATTAATACACTAACCCTAACGAGTGTTCATAAAGGTTCAGAATTGGATACATTTGAGAATAGAAATAATAGCTCTTTTGTGCGATTTTATGTTCCGCAAAAAAGCGAAATTCTTTCTGTAGAAGGGTTTCAGTATCCAAATCAAAAATTATTTTTTACACCAGATGGTGAGTATAAACCGGATGAAGATTTGCAAAAAATTTCAGGAAATATTTCTGTGAATCCAACAACACAAGTATATACAAATGTGGAATTCAATAAACAAGTTATTGGAGGATGGTTAATGACGCCTGTTCATGGCAGTTCCACAGTCACGATTTCTTATCGTTTACCATTTACTATTAATATGGGAAAGTGGTGGAATCGATCTGATTATTATTCATTGTTAGTGCAAAAACAATCCGGATATGTGTTGAATTTAAGTACGCAATTGATTCTTCCTTCCAGTATACGTATTGCACGTTCTTCTCCTGCAACATTTAATGAAAGTGAGCATAGACTTCTTGAGAAAGATTATTTTTTCGGAGTGATTTTAGAGAGACAATAAATAAATGGTTAGAGTCACATGGCGTACAGTCGTATAGCTAAATTACAACAGACAGTCAGTGGAGGGGCAATTATTTTTGGCATTGCTTCTATTTTGAGTCGCGTCTTAGGATTAGTGCGTGATCGGCTACTTTCTTCTCATTTTGGAGCTAGTAGTATTGCAGATAGTTATTTTACTGCATTTAAAATTCCCGATTTTATTTTTAATATTATTGTTTTAGGTGCTCTTTCTGCATCTTTTGTTCCGATTTTTATTGAGTATTGGAAAAAAAAAGGACATGATGAAGCAATGCGAATGGCTGTCATATTGCTGAATCTTATTGCAGTTATCCTGATTATTGTTGGTGTGGTATGTTTTATATTTACTCCACAATTAATGCATGTGTTAGCCTATGGTGATACGGCAGAACAACAGAGCACGACGATTTTGTTTACTCGTATCATGCTTGTTTCCATTATTTTTTTTGGAATGAGTAATGTGCTTTCTGGCATTTTACATGCGCACAAAAAATTTTTGATATATGCATTAGCACCTATTTTTTATAATGTTGGCATTATTTGTGGTATTCTTTTCTTCGTGCCATTGTTTGGTCCTGTCGGGCTGCCATTTGGAGTTGTGTTTGGTTCATTTTTGCATTTTGCTATTCAATTACCAGCATTATTTCGTACTGGTTTTCACTATCGACCAATACTTTTTTTGAAACATCCTGGTGTAACACAGGTCATTCGTCTCATGCCTTCGCGTTCGTTTGCGTTGGGGTTGACTCAGTTAAATACGATGTGTATTTTTGCGATTGCTTCTACATTGGGTGATGGAGCGCGTGCTACTTGGCAATATGCGGATAATCTTCAGCAATTTCCTATTAATATTTTTGGAGTGTCACTTGCTCTTGCTGTATTTCCATTTTTTTCTGAAGCGTATGCGGAAAATAACATGGAACGTTTTAAGCAAGTATTTTCGGAAAATTTTCGTCGAATATTATTTTTTGTGATTCCTATTTCTATTATTACTCTTTTATTGCGTGCTCAAATTGTACGCGTCGTATATGGTGCCGGTGTGTTTGATTGGGAAGCAACCTATTATACGGCTCAAACATTAGGGGTCTTTGCGCTTTCTATGTTTGCACAAAGTCTCATCCCTTTGCTTTCTCGCTCTTTTTTTGCGCGTCAAGATACGAAAACTCCTGTCATTATTAGTGCTATTTCGGTTATAGTTAATGTAGTGTGCGCATTTGTTTTTGCTAAACATTTAGGAATTATCGGTTTGGCTTTTGCATTTTCTCTTTCTTCTATTGTGGCCATGCTTTTACTCCTTGCAACACTACGTGTACGGCAGGGTGATTTGGATGATGATCGTATTATTTCATCCACATGGAAAATTATTGGCGCTGCACTGTTAATGGGATTAGTAGTGCATGGATTAAAGTATGTTGCTGCACCTCTCGTGAATATGCAAACATTTGTTGGAGTCTTTTTACAAACAACTATTGCGGCGAGCGGGGGCATTATGGTGTATATTGTTATTGCAAAACAATTTGGTTTTGTGGAAGCACAAAGCATTTGGAATCGATTTGTATCTTTTCGCCACATTCTTCGAAAAGGAAATCACAAATAAAATGACATATTGTGCAAGGGGCAATTTTTTGATACAGTGTGTAAACTATGATGGACATTCAACATATACGCAATTTTTGTATTATTGCTCATATTGACCACGGCAAATCTACTCTTGCTGATCGTATTTTAGAGTTGACTCATACTGTAGAAAAACGTGAAATGCGAGCACAATTGCTCGATCAAATGGATTTAGAGCGGGAACGTGGCATAACGATTAAACTGCAGCCGGTACGTATGAAATTCACGACCGAAGGTTCAGAGTATATACTCAACTTAATCGATACGCCGGGGCACGTGGATTTTACTTACGAAGTTTCTCGTTCATTGCAAGCATGTGAAGGTGCGGTATTGGTTGTGGACGCAACACAAGGCATTCAAGCACAAACCCTTGCTAATCTTTATTTAGCAATTGAACAAAATCTTACTATTATTCCCGTTATCAATAAAATTGATTTGCCCGCTGCAAATGTTCCACAAGTCACGCAAGAACTGTGTGGGTTGTTAGGATGTTCATCGGAAGAAATTATTCCTGTATCAGCAAAAACAGGAGAAAATGTTGAATGCATTTTACGTGCTATTGTGCAACACGTTCCGCATCCGCAAGGTCAAGAAAGTGTTGCGCCACGTGCATTGGTATTTGATTCTGTTTTTGATGATTATCGTGGAGTAATTACCTATGTGCGCATGGTGGATGGTGTATTTCGTAAAGGCAACGATATTTATTTAATGGGTTCAAAAACAACCTCTGAAATTTTAGAAGTTGGATT
>DATDUS010000090.1:0-3005 GCA_035290285.1 Patescibacteria group bacterium | reverse complement strand
CTATTATTGCAGTTTCAATAATAATATTGCTATGTCCGGGAGTTGTAGTAGCATTTACTGTCCAATTTTTTGGATATTTTAGTGAAAACCCATATTCTGCATTCTCATACGTTAACCAATCAGACGTATCTACAGAGGAGGAGTTGGTGTTTTCATTTTCTGGTGTTGCCGCAGGAGTAGCACTGTTTTCCACAGAAGATGCTGGAGTTACTGATGCAGCTGTTTGTTCTTTGTTTGCATTTGTTTGCTCTGTTGATGTTGTGCAGGAAGCACCAACAAGAATCATTGGTAGAAAAAGCATGGATAAAAGTACTATTTTTTTGTTCATGAGTGTATAAATAATATTTTTGTTGTAAAAAATAAAACGTCGCACGAATACATAATCGGGACGTCATAATTTCACTATATACCTGTTATAAAAAAGAACAAGAGCTTCATAGAACGGGTTATCCACAAACTTTTGCCTTAAAAAATTTTTTGTTACGAAACATGATACTAAACAAAACTATTAATTTATTTGAATTTGTGTTTGTTTTGGTAGCCGTGCATATGCTTCGGCAATTGTTAACGGATTTTGAAGTCCCTCTTGAAGTACATGGTGTATTTGTAGTAATGACCATATTTGTCTGGCAGAGCGTAATTGTAATTTAGTGAGATATTGAATATCCTTTTGAGAAAAAGGTTCAGCATCTATTCTATTGCCGAGAAGCATTACTGCTAGTAATCGATTGTCTGATTTGATGGGCACTGCGCAGGTAGATGACAGAGAGGTGAATATTTTATGCATGAATTGATATTCTGATAATTTTTTGGGATTACTAGTTGTTTGTAAAATAATTACTGGTTTTTTGGCTAATTCTTGTAACCATCGTTCGTTGATATCAAATATTTTTTTTTCATTACGGGTTGAGTATACAGTATAAAAACGTTGAAAATAATGATCATATAAAATTATATGTATACATTCTACGGGTATTTGTGACATTATTTCTGCAGCAATAAAACGTGCATATGTTTTTGGATTTCCACCAGCTGCAATAATTGCTTGCTCTTTTGCGCCAGCGTAATGTACATCAATACGTTCTTGCTTAATAATATATTTTATGAGCCATTGTACCGTGTATTTCAAAGGTTTCATAAGTAGCAATGTAGTTGAAATACTTAAGCCTACTATCATTGTAGTAGGCACAATAATAAAGTGAGACAATACTGAATACAATAAAAATATAAGTACAGTCAGTAATAAAGAAATAAAGATATATGTTATACCGATAATTGTGTTCCTCTTAATAAGCATGGAAATATCCATCAAACGATGGCGCAAAATAGCATAGGCAAGAATAAATACATGTAAACTAACGAGCACATTACCAACAGGAGGAATAGGAATATCGTACCATAAAAAATAATTAGTGATTCCACCGCCATATCCTATGAGAAAACCAATAATAGTAAATTGCAATTGTTTTTTGTCACTATCAACAGCTTTTTTATATTGATCAATAAGTAAATATATTGAGTAAAATACAACATATAACCATATCACAAGAAAAAGATGAAAAATAACGGTTGGATTTGGCCAATAATTAAAAAATAATTTTTTGCTGACACTTGTTATTAATAATGAAGATGCATTAATGATTTCAATAATAAGGGTGAATATATAACCAATGACAATAAAACGTTGGTATTTATTTTTTGTTTTTGTGAGTGCCGTAACATAGTGAAAAAAAATAAAGGGAATCGGTATCGCAGCAGCCATGAAAATTCTTGACCAAAAAAGCGCTTGATCTGCCGTTGATGACAGCTGCCAAAAAAGATATCCAACACTCCATAAAAAAATAGAAGACGTAAATGCAAAATAGAGTTGATAGACGATGTGTTTTTTGTTTCTTGAAAGCACTAATGTGCCAAGCAAAGCAGCAGAGATTGCATTAATTATTGCACTCAAAGCATAGAAATTCATAAAGTGATGACGTAAACATGCTTATCTATGAGCTATAATGAGATATTAATTTATTCTGAGAATATTGTCAACAAATTAAGTTGGCGTATTTAAGCCATTAATGAATAGCCTATATTTTTCATAGTCGCTTTTGTGATAAATACAGAAAATGATACTATTTGAATACTCATTCAGAGTAAAGGGGATGTTGCTCTTTTATATATAAAAAGCGGAAAAAAACCGCTTATGGCAAATAAACCTTGAAAAGGAGGGTGTGCCATGGAACCAACTATGGCGAAAAAGATTGGACAAGACCTTGCCAGGATTTCCTGGTATGGTTATATTGTGGCATTTGGAGCACCGTTTACGGTGCTTTTGTTGATCATTTGTCTGATTAGGGCGATCGTATGATTGCCCTGTTTCGATTTTGTTTTGTGGTCATGCTTTGGGTGGCATGGCCAATAATTGTCCGTAGTCAGCATTTCCCGTTTATTTTTGTTGTTGTTCCAGGAACGAGACAAGATGTAACGGGATATTTCCCTACGTTTCTCGCTGATTTTTTAAAAAAATGTCTTCCCATTACTTTCCCTGTTGGTTTTTTGGGGGGTGGTATTGTGATGGGCACGTTATTTTCGGCGGAAGAAATGGAGGGATCTGCGGAGCTGAGCAGGAAACTGTACGAAAAGCTTCGCATTATATCTTCCCGGGTTCAGGCCAAGGCGGTTGCAATGGCCGGCCGAACGCCGGGAGTGCTGACTCGGCATGGGTTAGATATGGCATCTCCTCCGTTTACTACGGGGGAGATGGGGGTGGTGTTTACTATAGTGTTTGGAGTACTCGACGCTGCTTGTGAAGCACACATCGAGAAAGAAACCGCTCGAATTTGCGTTTTGGGCGGCGGTGGGTTTGTTGGACGCAAGTGTACTACGCGCCTTGCGGAACTTGGGTTCCGTGAAGTGTGCGCGTTTGACACACGTTTTACAACCACCATTCTCGATGAGAACGGTGTTATCTGCACGCAAGACCGGCAATATTTGCGGAATGCAGATATCACCGTTGT
>DATDUS010000089.1:0-8587 GCA_035290285.1 Patescibacteria group bacterium | reverse complement strand
GTTGTGGGTGCTGGGCCAGGAGGTTCACCCATGGTGAGAATCTTTTCAAAACGTGGTAAACTGTTGACACCAGGATTTTATGCGTATCAAAAATCTGATCGTAGTGGTGTGTTTGTTTCTACTACAGATTTGAATGCTGATGGAAAAGCCGAGATATTAACGAACAGCTATTCTATTTTTAACTTTTTTTAATGTTGTATGGAAGAACAACAACTTCGATTTCATCACCGACATCTTCCCACATTTACAAAAGGGATAAAATTTTTAGGTTGGAAATTAACCCATTTGTACTTGCCCTTTGTTATTCATATTCTTACAGATAAGTATAAAGATCGTTTTCACCACTTTATTATTGATACGTTTTATGCTTGTGTTACGTTTGTGTTTATCGCAACAAACATTGGTTTAGGTATTTGGTTTTATCGATATTTTACTGTTCCAGATCTTTCAGTCCGTGTGGTGACACAACAAGAAATTACTAGCGGTAAACCCACGCATGTTGTCATCCTATATCAAAATAAAAATCGCCCAATTACAAATGCAGCGCTTGATGTGTATCTTCCTCATGGATTTATTGTCAATGCGCAAAAAGAACGTACCATGCATGAACCATTTCATGTAGAAATTGGAAATCTCGCAAAAGATGATGTGGGAATGATTGATATCGAAGGAGTATGGTTTGGAGATGTAGAAGAATCAGCAACAGTACGTGCTGTGACCTCTTATATGTATTATCACCGTACAGAAAATGCTGTGTCAACGCAAACGCTTACAATATCACATTCAGCGATTATTGCGAGCATGCGTTTCAAAAAAGCTGCCACATATGGAGTACCAGTTGAAAGTGAAATATCATATAAAAATGAAAGTGATTTTGCGCAAAAAGATGTTGAATTTGTATTACAATTACCAGAAAAATTTTCAGTAAAATCAGTAAAACAGGGTGATACTCAATTAGCATATAATGAAGAAAAACAGAGCCTAACCCTTTCGCGCGTTCAAGCACACGAAGAGGGAAAAATAAAAATACGTGGTGTATTTACTTCTGCTACATCAGGAAGCAACGCAATATCCGGCGATCAAGAAGTGATCATTTCTGGTATGTATTCTTCACAATTAGCTGATGCGCCGGTATTTGAAGAACGCATACAACATGGATCATTTTTTTCTGGTGTTCGTGTGGTTCATCCTCGTCTGTTTGTTTCAATGAGCGGAAATACCGCGGTTCATTTTGGTGAAACCATTACTGCAACAGTAACAGTGAAAAATACAGGTGATGTGCCAGCACAGAATATTCGATTACGCGGGCAATTATCTGGTATTCCAGTCATGCCGAGCGGAACAACAGTAAGCGTTGTTGATGAACGAAAAACACTTCGCACGCAGGGTGGCGTAGGTTCGACTGTTTCCTTTCCAGTGATCGCCGAAATTCCTGCCGGCCAAAGTCGAACCTATACAGTTCGTATTCCAACACGTGCAACGAATAGTCAACGAGTTTCTTCAAGTTTTCGGGTGAACGGCACAGGATACTCTCCAGATGTTGACACAACTATTCCTATGCGTTCTGTTTCCTTTGATACAAAATATCATTCTCAGTTACAAGTATCTGCAACACCACTCTATTATGGACCGAATGGTGAAGAAATTGGATATGGGCCGTACCCGCCGAAAGCATGGGAAACAACAGCCATGCGTGTTGTTTTACGTGTTAATAATATAAATAATACATTATCCGGAATACGTGTTCACACCACACTTCTTCCTCAAATAAAATGGACAGGATCGTATAGTGTTTCTGCTGGAACGAATTTGTCCTGGAATCCAACATCACGCACCATTGATTGGAATATTTCATCGCTTGCACCTCAAGCACAAGGTTATGGTGCACAATTTGAAGTACGCTTTACTCCAAACCATTTACAAGTAGGAAAAAAACTTCCTTTCACAGACGTGATTACGTTGAGCGCCAAAGATACCTATACTGGTGAGACACTCTTTCAGTCAATTCCAGCAGTTGTTTTGCCTGTTGCCATTGTTCCGTAATACATATTCCATAGATATTATGAGTGGATGACGCCATAGGGGAGACTTCATTCAATTTAATGCATCAACCGCAAGCTGACGCTATTGCATTGAAATAGAGTTTCCCCTCTGGCGTTACCTGATTCGAATGGGCTAAAATTAGCCCATTTTTTATTTATGGATTAGGTGAAGGGTTGACAAAAATGATTTTTTCTGCTAATTTTATGGGTTCTTTATTTTGACATCTGGATAAAAAATGAATAAAAAAATCGGAAAGATTCACTATAAATAACACCATAAATCAACGTACCATTTTCTCACTCATACACCTATGAAAATAGCAATGATCGGTCAAAAAGGAATACCTGCAACCTGGGGTGGCGTAGAAAACCATGTCGATAATCTTTCACGACGATTGGCTGGTTTAGGACACGAAGTATTTGTTTACGCTCGGTCTTATTATGTACAGAAAAAACAAGTTGATGCATTACAAAAAGCAATTCCACAGTTGCATGTTATTCTATTGCCAACCGTTCGTTCCAAAAATTTTGATACCATTTTCCACACACTTTTTGCTACTATTCATGCAATGAAACAACATGTTGATGTCTATCATTTTCATAGTGTTGGTCCATCATTACTTTCTTTTTTACCTCGTATATTTAGACCTCATGCACGCGTGATAACAACATTTCACAGTCCAGATCGTTTACATGAAAAATGGAGTCGATTTGCAAAATTCATCTTGCAATTGGGCGAATGGACTGCTGTGACATTTGCACATAAAACTATTACGGTTTCAAAAGATCTACAACAGTATTGCAAACAACAGTATCATAAAAAAACTGTATACATCCCAAACGGTATTTCTGTAACGAAATCACGAAAAGCATCGCGCATCACCTCGCAGTTCGGATTACACACAAATGAATACTTTTTGGTCGTAACGCGTTTAGTTCGTCATAAAGGAGTGCATCATCTTATTCGCGCATTTAAGCAGTTAGAGACACAAAAAAAATTGGTGATTGTTGGCGGATCAACACATACAGATGCGTATGTTCAGGAATTACATGAGCTAGCTGCCGGTGATTCTCGTATTATTTTTACCGGTTATCAAACCGGTGAAGTATTGCAGGAATTATTTTCTCACTGTTATATATATGTACAGCCATCTGAGTCTGAAGGGTTATCTGTTGCCGTATTAGAAGCTGCAAGTTATGGCAGAGCAGTTCTTGCGAGTGATATTCCTGCCAATGCTGAAGTAGTAGCAGGTAAAGGATTTTTGTTTGAAAATGCGAACGCAGTTGATTTGTTTGAAAAATTACAACTTTTGCTGAAAAAACCTGCGCAAGTAGAAGCAGTAGGAGAGTTATTACAGAATCATGTCTATACTGCATATCAGTGGGACACGATAGCGCTCGCAACATCCCAACTATATACATTTGTTACATCACAAAACAGTACGGTATCTGATAGAGCTCTACAGGTATATGAACAGCAGCGCAGTCAATTGCCGATAAAGTAATGTTCTCGAGACGGGCGGCTTGAAAGAAGCTGCTCGTTTTGATATAGTAGTGCATAGAATGAAAGTTGTTATATTTCAATTTATTCGTTTCGGTATTGTGGGCGCTGGTAACACTGTACTTGATGCACTCATTTATATTAGTTTAACGCGCTTTTTTCATCTGCATTACTTGCTTGCTGCAGCGATTGCTTTTCTTATCGCTGGGTTGAACAGTTTTGTATGGAATAAACATTGGACATTTCGAGATGCTGTTTCTTATTCTCATATTCAATTAGTGCGATTTTATGTCGCTGCTGGTGTAGCTTTTATTATGAATGAGGGGGTTCTTTGGATTGTAGTTTCATCTGGAGTATATGATATTATTGGAAAATTAATTGCTTCTTTTTCCGCCGGTGGAGTGAATTTTTTGTTACAAAAATTCTGGACGTTTTCTTCACGCGCAACTCACACAAAGCATCCGATTGTACAGACCAAGCAAAAACAGTATAATAAAAACAAATAAAAATATATGGCACGAAAAGTTATTTTTGATAAAAAAAATGTCCTCGTCATTGGAGGCGCTGGGTTTATTGGTTCTCATTTATGTGATGAACTCATAAAAACCTCCAAAGTGATTTGTTTAGATAACTATGCCAGTGGAAATGTGAATAATATTTCTCACCTTCTTCAACACCCCAATTTTGCATTTATTCGACACGATATTGTAAACCCGTTTGATTTGGAAGCATTGCCGGAATTGGAAATTTTTCAAGTACGTTTTCAAGGAATTCAGGAAATATATTATTTAGCGTGTCCAACAGTGCAACTGGGCTTTGAAGAATTTGCAGTTTCAACAATTAAATCCAATTCACTTGGTATCATTAATGCTCTTGGTATTGCACGAAAATATGAATCAAAGTGTCTGTTTACCTCTACTCATTCAGTATATGGCGACCCTTTAGAAGGGCAAGAAAGTTTTTCAGAAGATTATTGGGGATTTGTTGATATGTTGGGTGATCGCGCCTGTTATAATAATGGAAAACGTTTTGCGGAAACAGTCATTGATACGTATCACCGTACGTATCATATTGATACAAAAATCGCTCGTATTTTTAACGTATATGGACCTCGTATGCGTTTAAACGCAGGCCGCATGATTCCGGATTTTGTACGTGCGGCCATTGATCATCGCGATTTAGTTATTTATGGTGACGGAAGCGTGCAAGATAACTATTGTTATGTAGATGATCTTATTCAAGGATTGATTATTTTGATGCAGTCGAGTGTGAATGATCCTGTTAATTTAGGTAATCCAGAGACCCATCCTATTATTGAAATTGCGAAAAAAATTATTGAACTTACCGAGTCAAAATCAAATATTATGTTCGAAGATGCAATCAGCGGTTTGACAAAATCAGCTCTGCCAGATATCACGCGGGCAAAGCATTTACTTGGATGGTTTCCGGTAACAGATATCGCTGTTGGGTTAGAGCGAACTGTTGCAGACATGTTAGGCTCTCGAGTGCTTACCTATGTTCCACCCCAATCGACAAAGCAATCTTAAATAATTCATTTTTAGTCATTACATGAATATTCTTGTTACCGGCGGTGCCGGATTTATTGGCTCACATCTTACTGACAGATTATTACATGTTCACAGTACAGCACAACCGATTTTTGTAACTGTTATTGATAATTTATCTTGCGGGCATAAAGAATTTGTTGCATCTCAAGCAAATTTTATTCAAGCAGATATTACACATAAAGAGCAAATCTACGATATCATCAAATCGGGCAATTTTGACATGGTGTATCATTTAGCAGCACAAAAAAATCTGCGTTATTCATTTGAACATCCTCAATTGGATGCGGAGCAAAATATTATTGGTTTTCTACACGTATTGGAAGCTTGTCGTTTATACGGCGTTAAACAGGTGGTATATATTTCAAGCGGCGGAGCCTTATATGGAGATAAAGCTGCCATTCCTACTGCGGAAACAGCTGTCATTCATTGCTCGTCCCCGTATGCTATTAGTAAATATACTGGCGAGTTATATGCACAGTATTATGCTGAAAAATATCAGTTGCAATGCACGATATTACGTTTTGCTAATGTGTATGGGCCTCGTCAAGAACCAACAGGGGAAGCCGGGGTTATTTCGATTTTTATTGATTGCATACAAAAAGGCAGATCATTCACGATATTTGGTGATGGAGAACAAACACGGGATTATGTGTATGTTGATGACGTTGTTGATGCGTGTATACGTGTATTGTCGCAAAATCTTGACCTTCAGGCTTCAAATCAGTACAATATTGGGACTGGAAAAGAAACATCGGTTAATACCATTGCTCATCTTATTCAACGAGTGAGCGGTCAAGCAATGCCCATACAGCATGGAGCGGCAATTTCTGGAGAATTACGGCGCAGTGCTTTAGATAGTTCACGTTTTATGCAACAATTTCAGTGGAGACCACGAACATCTTTAGAAGAGGGAATTCAAAAAACTGTTGAGTGGTTTTTTACCACAAAAAAATAAATTTTAATTTTTTTTCTATGAATATTGTCGTCGTGGGCACAGGATATGTTGGCCTTGTCACAGGAGCGTGTTTAGCAGAAATTGGTCATGCCGTGACATGTGTTGACATTGATGCTAAAAAAATTGAACGGTTACGTCAAGGCCATATCCCCATTTTTGAGCCTGGTTTGAAATCGGTTGTGCTCAATAACAGTTCTAATGGTCGTTTGCATTTTTCCACTACTTTGCCAGAAGTGATGAATCATGCAGCAGCCATTTTTATTGCAGTAGGAACTCCTTCTCGACCTGATGGGCATGCAGATTTGCAGTATGTGAATGCAGTGGCTGAACAAATTGCTGATCATATTAAGGAATATACTGTTATTGTAAATAAAAGTACCGTGCCTGTTGGCACAGGAAAAGCAGTGGAACAGATCATTCGCAAAAAATATTCCGGAGATTTTTCTGTAGTTTCCTGTCCAGAATTTTTGCGTGAAGGGTCTGCAGTAAAGGATTTTATGCATCCTGATCGTGTAGTTATTGGCACGCATGATGATCGTGCTGCAAAAGTGATGCTTGATATATTTGATGGCATAAAAGGCGAAAAGCTTATTACTACTGTAGAAAGTGCAGAATTAATTAAATATGCTTCGAATGCGTTTTTGGCGACAAAAATTTCTTTTATTAATGAAATTGCCCATTTATGTGAGCGAGCCGGCGGCGATGTAGAAGAAGTGGCCTATGGTTTGGGTTTAGACAAACGCATTGGTTCACGTTTTTTGAAAGCAGGTATTGGGTGGGGCGGTTCATGTTTTCCGAAAGATGTACGTGCCTTAGAGCAAATTGGCGGTATTCACGGCTATGATTTTCAGCTTCTTCGAGCTGTTATTGAGGTGAATAACCATCAGCGACGTCATATGGTGGAAAAAATCAAAAAACAGTTGCAAGGAAATTTGAAAGGAAAAACAATTGCAGTATTTGGTTTGGCATTTAAAGGAAACACCGATGATATTCGTGATTCCGCTGCTATTGATATTATTGAATTATTACGAGAAGATGGAGCACTGATTCGTGCATTTGATTATGAAGCAATTTCCAATGCAAAAAAAATATTAGGTGAACAATCTATCACATATGTTGATGATGTTAATGATTTATGCGTTGGAGCCGATGCCGCACTCATTGCTACAGAATGGCCACAATTTATTGAAATGGATTGGAAGAAAATTAAATCGCAATTGAAAAATCCGATTATTTTTGATGGTCGTAATTTACTCAAACCTACACGTATGCGTGAGGAGTACGGATTTGTGTATTATTCGATTGGTCGAAACGGTGAAGAAGATCAGCGTTTATGAAGAAACTTATTGTTACCATTCCGGCGTTTAATGAAGCTGAAACGATTGCAACAGTGATTCGTGAGATTCCTCGTTCCATTACGGGTATTGATTTGATAGAGGTATTGGTATACGACGACGGATCAACAGATGGTACTGCTGATGTTGCGCGGCAAGCAGGAGCGGAGTATGTTATTTCGCATGTAAAAAATAAAGGTCTTGCCATTACATTTAAAGATGCGTTATGGGAAGCATTAAAACGGGAGGCAGATATTATAGTGAATACTGATGCAGATAATCATTACGATCAAACACGGATTCCTGATTTAATAGCACCTATTCTTCAAGAAAAAGCGGATATTACTATTGGTTCCAGAAAAGTAGCAGAACTTGATCGCATGCCATTTTGGAATCGTCATCTCAATCGGTTGGGAAGCTACATATTGACGAAGTGGATGGGTATGCCACGTTATGATGTTTCTACTGGGTTTCGCGCATATACACGTGATGCTGCTTTGCAAATTGGTGTCTATTCACTTCATACCTATGTTCATACAACACTTCTTTCCGCACATGATTTGCATTTAAATATTATTGAAGTACCCATTAAGGCGCGACCAGTTTCTCGCAAATCACGTCTCATAAAAAATATTCCCGACCATTTATGGAAGGCCGGTGTGAATATTATTCGGAATATCATTTTATTTCGACCATTGCGATTTTTTGGTTTTTCCGCTGTGATTTTATTCAGTATTGGTGCAGCAGGTATGATACGGTTTTTATATTTTGTATTCATTGATGAAGGGCGAGGACACATTCAATCATTGATTATTGCCGGGGTCTTTATTATGTTGAGTTTCAGCAGCTTAATGCTTGGATTTTTAGGTTCATCTATTGGATGGTCACGCAAAATTACCGAAGAAATGCTCTATTTTTTGAAGAAACGAGAACTGGAAGACGAGAAAAAAATAATACATAAGCCATGAAACATTTGCATCTTGTACAATTTTTGCAAAAGTATAAACCAACAAAAGTTGTTTTATTATATCATTGGGATGCGGATGGGCTTGCCTCAGCTGCATTGATGCTTAATCTTATTGCTGATATTTGTCCAAAAACTCGAGTTGTTCTTATGCATCCTTCTATTAATCATTATTTTTTAAAGGAATCAGAATATCAACGTATTGAGCAAGCAAAACCAGGGG
>DATDUS010000088.1:0-2611 GCA_035290285.1 Patescibacteria group bacterium | reverse complement strand
GGCAGTGTATCATTATTAAATCGGTTGAAAACTACAGGAATTGTTGATCCACAAATCGGAAAAGATCATGGAGCATTAGGATATGCTGCACGAGCAGTTGGTTTTGAGAAAGACGCGCGCATTGATTATCCGTACGCTGGATATTCGGAATTAAAAGTGAATGTTATTACAGAAAAAAGTGGTGATGTCTACGCGCGTTGGAAAGTGCGTATTCGAGAGGTCATTGATTCATGTAAAATCATAAAACAAGCACTGCAGAAGTTAGCAGCAAGTGAGGGACAACCAATCAGTACAACTGTTTCTGTATTACGCAAAAATTCGTATGCCATTGGTGTAACAGAAGGGTGGAGAGGAGATGTGGTATATTTTGTAGCAACAGATGAAAACGGAGAGATTACGCGTGTTCGTCCGCGTGACCCTTCATTTTTGAACTGGACCATATTTCCCTATGCTGTTCCTGGAAATGTTGTACCAGATTTTCCACTCATCAATAAGAGTTTCAATCCTTCCTATTCCGGCGTCGATTTGTAACCAGGAGTTGTGCAACTCCTAGTAATTTTGGTTCTATACTGTATGATTCATGGTACGAATATGAGCAGGCAGTCAAAAAAAATAATTTATCTGGATCATGCAGCAACAACGCCACTTGATGAGCGTGTGCTTGAGGCAATGGAGCCCTATTTGAAAGAGGAATATGGAAATCCTTCTGCTCCCTATACATTAGGTCATCGAACACGGAAAGCAGTGGATGATGCAAGGGCTTGCGTCGCTCGCATCTTGAATTGTTCTTCTCAAGAAGTGGTGTTTACTTCAGGAGGAACAGAAAGCGACAATCTCGCAATACTGGGTATTGCGCGCAACCGAAAATTTGGCCATATTATTACTTCAACAATTGAACATCCTGCAGTCATAGAGCCCTGCCAAGTACTGAAACAAGAAGGTTTTACACTTTCAGTCATATCAGTAGAAAAGAATGGCAGAGTAAATCCAGAAAGTATTGCACAACAAGTAACAAACGAAACTATTCTTGTAAGTATTATGTTTGCAAATAATGAAATTGGCACTATTCAGCCCATTGCAAAATTAGTACATGCTGTAAAAGAGAAGAATCCACAAGTAGTATTTCATACTGATGCTTGCCAAGCAGCTGGCGCACAACCATTAAACGTACAACAGCTTGGTGTAGACTTGCTCACAATCAATGCCAGTAAAATATACGGCCCCAAAGGAGTGGGAGCCTTGTATATAAAATATGGTACAAAATTACAGCCATTATTTTTTGGAGGTGGTCAAGAATATTCTGTGCGTCCAGGCACAGAGAACGTTGCAGGAATTGTTGGATTTGCAAAAGCAATAGAAATTGCAGAGCAAGAACGAGAACAAGAGTCGAAACGGTTAATCATTCTTCGAGATCAATTAACGCAGGGTATTTTACAGCGCATCCCCAATACGAAATTAAATGGTGACATCGCAGAGCGTCTCCCAAATAATGTAAATATTTTGATAAAAGGCATAGATGGAGAGGTACTCCTTTTCTTATTAGATCAAGAAGGTATTTGTGCGTCGCTTGGATCGGCGTGTACTGCCGGTTCAGTAGAGCCTTCTTCTGTATTGCTTGCGCTTGGGCTTTCACAGGAAGAATCGCGTCAAAGCGTGCGGTTTACTCTGGGCAGAAGCACCACAGAACAAGAAATAAACGCTGTTCTTGGCGCACTTCCACGCATTATCCAAAAAATTCGCAAATGATCATTTTTCACGAAAACTCAACTGTAACTTTAGCACGTCTTATTCATTGCAATCTGTATAGTGCTTTGCTCTACTTGCAACAGAGCTGCTCGCGCGACCGCAGAGGTATTTGACGAGCGAGCATCAAGACTTCTTGTTACAAGAAGTCTAGCTCGCGAGTTAAATACATCAAAAGGGAGCAGCGAGCACGCTAGTATGTAAACAATTTTAACAACACAACATTATGCAAACAAAGAAATCATTATTGATCGGTGCTGCACTTTTTGCTGCTTCTGGGTTTTTATTGCTTGGGGCAGGGTGCGGAAAATCTACACCGGCAGGTAACGATACCAATTCAACAAATACCAACCAGCAATCTACAAATACGAATGCAAACTCAAACAGCGCCATTCTTGTGCCATCCACCATACCAAGTGGCAACGACGCTCAAGACGAAGCTGCAATGCAGCAAATTATTGAGCAGATGGGTACAACATCTCATACTGCCGCAGAAGCAGTGGATGAAGTAGAAAATGGTGCAGATGTTGATATATACACACTCGAACAAGTTGAATAATACATTAACGATTTAATTATGAAACGTTTATTCTCATTTCTCACAATAATCAGTATGGTTGTTCTGTCTTCACTACCAGCGTATGCACTGCCAGTCATTACTGAAGACACAAAAAATGCCATAGAAGACGCCTCTCTTGAAACGCGCAAAGAAGTGGTGAGCACTGTTTTACAGAAGGCAGAAGATTCTATTGACACATTAGAACAACAGCTCACGAGCGCCGAATATGTTTCAGAAGAAACACAAAATGACGGTCAAGCACTTATTGATGATGCACAAACAGAACTGGATTCATTGCAAAGCGCCGTT
>DATDUS010000087.1:0-12340 GCA_035290285.1 Patescibacteria group bacterium | reverse complement strand
TGTAGCATCAACCAAAACAGTATCTGAGTGAGTTGGAAGATCAGTGCGTTGTTCTGGTTGTTCCTCTTTTTTTTGACGAGTGAATAATTCGCCTGAATGGTGTTTAATCATGACTATACTAACACATTATTTATGATGTTGTTGAGAGCATCCTGTTTTCCACAACGTTGTGTTCAACTGTAAATCATCAACTATTGTCAAGCAAAATTGAATATTGTCATACATGCGCTTGAGCGCAGGTGGTTTTGTAACATTTTCGCTGGGTTTAAATGAAAAAATACCCTCAGGTTCGGGAATAATCATATACATTTTTCCTTCACGAAAAGATATCATCAGCGGTTTGTTTGCTTTTTGGCGCATTGCAAGAATACGTTCCATCATCACTGGTGTTAATGCATAGCGTGCTTCAATTTGATCTGTGCTATATACTACAAACTCTTTTTCAAATGCTGTGTTTTCCATGTGGACCAATTCATCACGCTTTATGTTCATACCTTGCAAGATTTTACCCACAAACCCTGCCCGTTTTTCTAATACATCGGGAAGCACTACAGTGGTGCCATGCAATTGTTTATGGAAATCTGCAGTCATAAATAGACCCTTAAAATCGGAAAAATCTTCTACTGAACGCCGAGTAAATAACGGACGCAGATACAGTAACGCTACCATCAAAAAATTAATACCAGGAATATAATAAAGAAAAAATATTTTGCGTGAAGAATTCAATAAACTTATATCAGCTAATTCTATATCAACACCATCTATTTTTCCTTTCAGTTTTCCATCACTCATCACATATGCATTCTCATTTTTTTCTAACTGTTTTGACAATAATTTACTATGATCAATACAGTTTTTTGGAATAATAGCATGAGGTATAAATTGAAAATTGGGCGCCACATGCTTTACAACGAGAGAGAAAATTTCTTGTTGTTTTCTGCGAATACGCGTGTATAAAAATGATAGAGGAATAAATAAAAAAAACACAAGCTGAAGGCTATAAATATAATTCAGCTTATCCGCGTTGCGACGTCCTTGTCGAATAAAAAAACCTGTTATGGTATCTGGAGTAAAAATAAAAAATGTAATATATACCACATATACGACAAGAAGCAAAATAAGAAGCTGTAGTGCACCATAACCAATAAACTTTAACAATCTATACACCCGACGCTGGCGCTGTAATTTTTTCAACAATGGCAATACTTCTTTATAAATATCGTCAAAATTTTTCATTGACGTTTACATTGGTGGTTTCATTTTCTGGCGCATCAAACATTGGTTGCGATTTGAATCCCATTGCGCTGGCAACAAGGCTTGAAGGAAACATTTGAACGATATTGTTGTATGTATACACTGCTCCATTATATGCGCGACGTGCAGCAGCGATATGTTCTTCTATATCATACAGCTGTGCCTGAAGCTTAAGAAAATTTTCACTCGCTTTCAACTGCGGATAATTTTCAGCAACCACATACAACTGTGCTAATAATTGTGTAAGCATATTTTCACTTGCGAATCGTTTTTGTGTCCCCTCTTTTTGTTGGGCTGCCTGCGTTCGTGTTTTTGTTACTGCCTCTAATAGTTGCTTTTCATGTTCCATGTACCCTTTTACTGTGTTGATCAAATTCGGCACTAGATCTGAACGTTTTTTCAATTGCACATCAATACCAGAAAGCGCATTCTTCACCTGATTTTTTTTGCTAATCAAGCTGTTATAAATAAAAATAATCACCAATACTATGGCGATTCCAATGACAATAAAAAATGTATTATTCATACTCTACAGAGTATACAAAATAGAGCAAAAAAATCAAATTTTCTGTATTTGCTAAATGGACTGAATAAGCCAATATCACTATATTCTTTTTCCACTACGCCACGCCATGTTAAAAAGGGTTCGATACGTTGTGGTAATGGTGCTTGATTCTATTGTAATCACAAAAATTTGTTCTTTTACGGAAAATATAACCAAGGTGTTTCCATACAACATATTATCGGATTTCCAAAATTGCCCTTCATTGCGAATCAAGCGAATATCGTGATTCTCATTCAAGCGGCGTGAAGCACGATAATACTTGCGGGTTTCGTGGTCATCATTTCCTATTTCTCGAATACGGTTTTGCGATTCGGCCATTTTTTGATAAAAATGGGAAACTACTTCTTCTTCAAAGGTCGCTGCCGCGTCTTTTAAGGAACCAAAAATCAGCAGCTCTTCTTGCGGATGTTTTGAAATATGCGTAAAAATACCATTATACGCATTGCGTACCGCAAGCACACCCTCGCCAATTTTTATGTTCGGTTTTTCCGGGTCAAGGTTATAAATGGCTTGCAAAGACGGCAGTGCTATTTCTGCCATTTCTTGTTTAGTACGAAGGTCTGTAAGCAACCGTTTTGGGTCTTCTGCTTTAAACAGTGTTTTTTTTATTTCTCGAGTTTTGCTCACGAGTCCCATTGCTTCCAAATCATCCAAAATTAAATACACTGTGGGGCGTTTAAGGCCGCAAAATTTTGAAATGCTGACAACCGTATCGCACCCCAATTGCAAACACGCCAAGTACACTTGTGCTTGTTTTGATGAAAGCCCTAAACGTATGAGTGTTTTTTGTAAATCCATAGTGCGGGTTCTACCGCCTGCGGATTCTCCATTTCAATGCACGCTTACGCTATTGCATTGAAATGGAGTCCTCCCAGCAGGCTCTTATCCGCACTCTATATTTGCAATTTTATTTATATTTGTCAACTTTTCTGACGACATGAAAATTATTTTTTGGCTAATATAAAATAAATTTATTCTTTATTAACACTATAATGAAATTAATATTAACAAAATAATGCCATTTCTTTATGGTTGAGGCACACCAAAAACGCGACTCTCTATTTGTTACATAACAACAACAAAATATGCTTTCTCACTTCATCAAAAAATACATTCTTAAAAATTTTCTTGCCATTGATTTAAGTGGTGTTGAAAAAACAATTACCGATGATTCCATTGCTGTAAAATATGTTCCAGCAATTCGTGGAGCACTTTTCATTAGCGCGCTCATGATTCCAGCAATTCTATTCTTACCTACTGGAACACTCATGAATGTATTAATACCAGTTACTATGGTTACCGGCACAGCCTGGTTTGCGGTTTCGCTTGCGAATATCCGCAAAAAATTCGAATCGTTTGGTATTGAACTCACGATGCAAATGTTTCGCTCATTCACGGCATCTCTTCTTATTTTGGGTTTACTGACTCTCTTTTCCTTATTAACCAATATTTTTGCTCCGCTTATTTCCTGGGGCCAGGGAAAACCGTTATTACAAATTTTGGCAACATTTCTGGGTATTGGAGGAGTGTTTACTATTTTGTGGGATGTGTTTGCCGGAGCTTTAAAATACGATATTAATGATGCCATGCTCACTGGCCAAAGCGAAGCAGCGGAAAAATTTTTCAAAAAATCGCTCTCATTACTCTATTCTTCGGCAGAAAACTTACGTAATGGGAAAGGGCTTGAAGTGGCAAACTATTACCTTGGGCTCTCCTTTTTTGAAATTTTTAGCTTTATTAAAGCAACGGGTGTATTGAATGGTCATTTACAAGCACTTATGGATAAAGCACTGCATTTAAAGCATCATCCGGCTATGCCGCAAGCAGAGGCTGATACCATAAGCCTACATTTAATCGAAAAATTCATTGAGTATTGTGTGAATGCTGAGGGTGAAAAATCAGAAAAAAGCTTCAATAATATTAAAGATGAATACGAATCACTGAAAAATGAAAATGAACCGCAAGCCATTGTTGACACTCGCCTTTCCATCATTTTTGAAGAAATTGCAGAGCTATTGGAATTGCAAGGAGAGGGGCTATTTAAAAAAGCTTCATAAATCGCCGTATTTATCCACAGAACTTGGCGTTTTTTTTGTATTGACATATCCAAATGATTCGCTTACGATTCACTGTGCATAACTATCCGCACCATTTTTCCACATGGCGAAAAACAGCTTTATTTCTGAAATTGCACGCGGTCTCTCGATTGCGAGCGCCATCTCTGGGTACATTATTGGCCCCCTCATTTTGTTCGGAGCCGTAGGGTATGGTATAGATATCGTTCTTCAGAGCGGAAAAAAGGCACTCGTTATATCACTGGTTCTCTCCTTTATAGTGTCAAACGTATTGATTCTCAAAAACGCTTCGAAGATTATGAGTAAATTATCCGATAAAAATAATACGAATAAGCCCGATTCACATGGAAATTAGTTTAGCCCCAGAAATACTTGGACACATTGGAAACTTCCCTATCACCAATACCCTTTGGGTAGCCTTTGCCACATCAAGCCTTCTTATTATAGTCAGCCTTTTTGCAACACGGCGTTTACAGCAAGTACCAAAAGGATTGCAATTTTGGGGAGAAACTGTTGTAGAAGGTATTTATGGAATTGTTCAAACTATCACCAATAACGAAAAATTAACAAAAAAATTCTTTCCCTTTGCTGCCACACTTCTTTTATTTTTCCTTGTTGGTAATATGTTTACCTTTTTACCAGGAGTTGATGCCATCACCTTCCATCACCATCACCTGTATCGTACTATCACCACCGATTATAATGTTATCTTTGCCATCACATTTTTAAGCTTTCTCTTTATTCAAATTTCTGGTATCAGCGGCGTAGGAATATGGCACTATATCAAAAAATTCATTAACTTCTCCTCACCTATTAACTTTTTTGTTGGGATTTTAGAACTCATCGGAGAATTTGCTCGCATTCTTTCTCTCTCTTTCCGTTTGTTCGGCAACATGTTTGCAAAAAAAGTACTTGCTTTAGTTATACTCATGTTAGTTCCATTTTTTGTACCTGTTGCATTCAACATGCTCGGGCTTATTGTTGCTGTTATCCAACCCATTGTATTTCTTTTCATCGTGATGATTTCAAGCACGATCAGTGCAAGTCATCATGAAGAATAGAAATAGAATAATTAACTAATAAATAATTAAAAAATTCTATGGAAGTAGAAGCAATCAAATACCTCGCAGCAGCAGCTGCAGTTACGTTAAGCGGCCTTGGCGCTGCAATTAGTGAAGGATGGATCGCATCCAAAGCAATGGAAGCTATGGGAAGAAACCCGTCTGCTGGTAAAGATATGTTTACTCGTTTAATCGTTGCAATGGCATTAGTGGAATCTATCGCTATTTACGGTTTCGTTACTACACTTATTATCCTTTTCTTGTAATTAACTCACTCTTTTTCTACCAATGGAATTTATTCACGCTCTCGGTTTAGATGTAAAACTCTTGATAGCAAATATCATCAATTTTGTTATTTTGATGTATATTCTTAAAAAGATTGCATATAAACCGCTACTCCAATTTGTTCACGAGCGTACCAAAAAGATTGAGGAAGGAGTAAAAAATGCTGAACTGGCAACACAACAACTTGCTGAAGCAAGCAGCGAAAAAGAGCAGGTGTTAACCGAAGCTCGAAAAGAAGCGCAAGCTATTATTGAACAAGCCAAAAAACAGGCTTCAGAACAAGCTCAATCAATCATAGACGCAAGTCATACAGAATCTGAACGTGTTATTACAGCAGCAAAAGAACAAATTGCTGTAGAACGCACAGAAGCTTTAAAAGATGCTAAAAAACAAGTTGCCAATCTCACTATTCTTGCAACCAAAAAATTATTGCAAGAAGAAATAGATGAAGCAAAAAGTAAAGCATTTATCGAACGCACATTAGCTGAAATCAACAAGTAATTTATAAGTGAGGCTTATGCGCATTACTCCTAAACATTATGCAATCGCCTGGTACGAAGCATTGAAAGAAGCGGAAGAACCAGCACGATCAAAAATTTCGAAACAGTTTTTAGAATTGATCTATCGCTCTGGTAAACTCCGCTTACTTCCGGAAATTGTGCGGCTTATGAAAAAGCATACCTATGCTATTTCCGGCCTCACACCAGTAAAAGTAACTGTTGCACAAACGTTAGAGCACGAAGAAATCATGACACATCTTACAAAAGTACTTCCAAATGAAAAACTGGCCGTATCCGTAACGGTTGATGCAAATACTATAGGAGGTATGGTTGTTGAAACAGAAAACAGACGTTGGAACATTTCTCTTGAAAACGAACTGGAGCAACTTGCACACTCACTTAATAACTAAGCGACTAAATTATGGCTGAAACAAACGATTCAATTGTTGAACACCTCAAAAAAGAAATTACCGAATTCAAAGCCCAAATCCAAGAAGAAAAAATTGGAACAGTCACCGATTCAGCTGATGGCATTGTTCGTGCTATTGGTCTTTCAGATGTAAAGGTGTCTGAAATGGTTGAATTTGATAATGGAATCCAGGGCGTGGTGTTAAACCTCGAAGAAGGTTCTGTTGGTATCATGGTCATGGGTGACTACAGCGGAATTTCTGAAGGAATGAAAATTAAAAGCCTTGGCAAAATTTTAGAAGTTCCTGTTGGAGATGCTCTGATTGGCCGTGTTGTCGATGCACTTGGGCAGCCAAAAGATGGCAAGGGTCCTATTAAAAGCACTACAACCTACCCAATGGAACGTATTGCTCCGGGCGTAATCACCCGCCAACATGTAAGCGAACCGGTCCAAACCGGTATTAAATCAATCGATGCCATGACACCTATTGGTCGTGGCCAACGCGAACTGATTATTGGAGACCGTCAAACGGGTAAAACAGCTGTTGCAATTGATACCATCATCAATCAAAAAAATAATAAAGATATTACGTGTATTTACGTAGCCATTGGCCAAAAAGAAAGTAAAGTTGCACAAATTGTTGCAAAATTGACTGAAGCAGGAGCCATGAACTACACCATTGTCGTTTCTGTCAGTGCTGCTGAACCTGCAGCATTAAACTATCTTGCTCCTTTTGCTGGCTGTGCTATGGGTGAATACTTCATGGACAACGGAAAAGACGCACTTATTGTATATGACGATCTTTCCAAGCACGCTATCGCGTATCGTCAAATTTCATTACTTCTTCGCCGCCCACCTGGTCGTGAAGCCTATCCTGGAGATGTGTTCTACCTTCATTCCCGTTTACTCGAACGCGCTGCAAAATTGAATGCTGATTATAAAGGAGGTTCCTTAACCGCATTACCTATTATTGAAACACAAGGTGGCGATGTTTCTGCCTATATTCCAACAAACGTTATTTCTATTACAGATGGTCAAATTTACTTAGAAACCAACTTGTTTAACAAGGGTTTCAGACCTGCTATTAACGTTGGGTTGTCTGTTTCTCGTGTAGGTGGCGATGCTCAAATTAAAGCCATGAAAAAAGTGGCTGGAAACTTGCGCTTAAGCCTTGCACAATTTAGAGAATTAGAAGCATTTACACAGTTTGGTTCAGACCTTGATGAAGCAACAAAACAACAGCTTGAACGTGGAAAACGTTTAGAAGAGTTATTGAAACAAAAACAATATGCTCCACTTCGCGTTGAACAACAAGTTGTTCAAATTTATGCTGCTGTAAACGGCTTGTTAGATGATGTGAAAGTAGAAGGAATCCAAGAATTTACAAAAGGTATTGTTGAATATATTGAAACTCAAGAAGCTTCACTTCTTACAACCATTACAGAAAAGAAAGCATTTGACGATGCATGGGAAGAACTCTTGAAAAAAACTGTTGCTGAATATAAAAAAACAGCAAAGCCAGAACTGTTCGTTGAGGTAAAATAAAACCCTAATCGCATAATAACCATAAAGAACCTATGGCCGTTGTACACGCAAGAGAAATAAAAGCCCGCCTTCAATCCATCAAGAACACCAAAAAAATTACGAAAGCGATGGAATTGGTTTCAGCTGCAAAAATGCGCAAAGCTGTTTCTTTTGCCATTGCAAGCCGCCCATACTGCACACACTTGTGGGATATTATGCAACGTCTTCGCGCAACACTTGAACTACCTGCAACCGACCCGCTGTACCGTTTCTTGAACCCGGTGACTGCAAAAAAAGAAGAGAAAATACACACAACGCTGGTATTATTCAGCTCAAACCGCGGGTTATGCGGTGCATTCAATGGGAATATTGTCAAAGAAACCCATAAATACATTCAAGCACATCAAAATGAACAAGTAGATGTGGTTGGTGTTGGAAAACGCGGTGTTTCAATGCTTTCTTCACTCGGCATTACTGTAGAACTTGCGTATGCAAAAAATGACATGGTTCGTCATGAATCAGAAATTCTCGAAATGAGCCAATACCTGTATACTAAATTTTCAGAGAAAAAAACTGACCAAATTCTTCTTGCCTACATGGATTTTCGTTCAGCAGTCAATCAAATTCCAACTATTAAACCATTACTCCCTTATTCTTCACGCGCTACTATTAATGAAGCTGTTGGAAATGCGGAAACAATCAGTGAGAAAAAAATAGCAAAACCTATAGAAGAAGCACCGGAAAACAAATGGTATATTCATGAGCCAAGTAAATATGAAATTTTGAATTACCTCATTCCTCGAATTGCAGAAGTTCAATTATATCAAGCACTTCTTGAAAGCAATGCTTCTGAACACAGTGCTCGTATGCTTGCAATGAAAAACGCTAGTGATGCAGCCGGTGAAATGTCTGATGAATTGGTACTTGCCTATAACCAAGCACGTCAAGCTGGCATTACCCAAGAAATTGCAGAAATTTCAGCAGGTACTGCTGCTATTACTTAGAATGAAGTAAGGACGCAAAATCTTGCGTCCGTACAGGACGTAAAATGTTGCGTCCCTCCACGTTAAAAAACAATCATGAATAAATAATCAAGTAAAGACGTAAAATGATACGTCCTTACAGGGCACAAAATGTTGCGCCCCTCCCAATTAAAAAACTATGAATAAACTTATCGGAAAAATTACTCAAATCATTGGCCCTGTGGTAGACGTTACCTTCCCAAGCGACACGGTTCTTCCTGCGCTGTATCATGCTCTTGAAGTAAAAATAGCAAATGACGAACGCCTTACACTAGAAGTGGCTGCGCATATTGGTTCTCACACTGTTCGAACTATTTCTATGGGTTCAACAGACGGTTTAGAACGTGGCACAGACGTTATTTCAACAGGAGCGCCTATTACAACACCGGTTGGTAAAGAAACACTTGGCCGTTTAATTAACGTAACCGGCGACATGATTGACGGTGGCAAACAACTAGAAGGTGTTGAACGCCGAGCTATTCACCAGGCCGCTCCTCATTTTGATGAACAATCCACCACAGTAGAAATTCTTGAAACCGGTATTAAAGTTATCGACCTTATTTGTCCATTCGTAAAAGGTGGAAAAGTTGGTTTATTCGGTGGTGCCGGTGTAGGTAAAACCGTTGTTATTCAAGAACTGATTAATAACATTGCAACAGCTCATGGTGGCTATTCCGTATTTGCAGGTGTTGGAGAACGCGTACGTGAAGGAAACGATTTATATCATGAAATGAAAAACTCTGGTGTTATTGATAAACTCGCTATGGTGTTCGGTCAAATGAACGAACCACCAGGAGCACGTGCTCGCGTTGCATTAACTGGCCTTACCATTGCAGAACACTTCCGAGACGTTGAACATCAAGATGTATTATTCTTCATTGATAATATTTTTCGTTTCACACAAGCTGGTTCTGAAGTTTCTGCCCTTCTTGGCCGTATTCCTTCAGCTGTAGGGTATCAACCAACACTTGCTCAAGAAATGGGTGCTCTTCAAGAACGTATTACTTCAACAAAGCAAGGTTCTATTACTTCAGTTCAGGCAGTATATGTGCCAGCAGACGACTTAACAGACCCGGCACCTGCAACCACATTTGCTCATTTAGATTCTACGGTGGTGTTAAACCGCTCACTCACTGAACTGGGTATTTATCCAGCTGTAGACCCACTCGATTCTACTTCTTCTATTCTTGACCCTCAAATTGTTGGTGCTGAACACTATCGTGTTGCTCGCGAAGTGCAACGTATTTTACAGCGTTATAAAGATTTACAAGACATTATCGCCATCTTGGGTATGGAAGAACTCAGTGAAGATGATAAGCAAACTGTTCAACGCGCACGCAAAATTCAACGTTTCCTTTCACAACCATTTTTCGTTGCTGAAACATTTACTGGAAAACCAGGTAAATATGTAAAATTGCAAGACACCATTGCTGGTTTTGCAGAAATTCTTGCAGGCAAACATGATGACAAGCCAGAACAAGCATTCTACATGAAGGGCGATATTTCAGAAGTGACAAAAGAAGCATAACTTCCAACAAATTATTGTATGGCAAAAGCAGCAGAGAAGACACTCCAATTAAAACTCATGACCCCAGACAAAACAGTATTGAAACAAGCTGTGAACAGTATTAGCGTACCCACAACGCTCGGCCAAATTACCATTCTTCCTGAACACTCTTACATCGTTAGCATTATCGTGCCTGGTGAATTGGTAGTACAAGTAGATGGAAAAGAATCTCCTCTTGCCGTTGCCGGTGGGATTGTAGAAGTGTTTGATAATGAAGTGGTTGTTCTTGCCGATGTGGCAGAACACCCAGAAGCCATTGATGTTGAAGTGGCAGAGCAGCGCGCAAAAGAATTGGCACAACAAATTGCAGAAGAAACACAAATGGACATGACAACTTACAGCTTATTACAACGAAATTTAGAATTGGAACGGGCTAGAATCGAAGTGAAGAAAAAGTGGAAGCGATAATTTAACGGGTCCTGCCGCCTACGTATCCCACCATGCTCGAAAGCTGCGCGTGGCGGGATCCCTACTCCGGCGTCACCCGTTAAATTTTTTTAGTATAGAATTTTTTAAACAAATGTCTCGATAGACATACGCTGAAGGGCGTGGTGTACGTTTTAAAGTTTTTCGGTCAATTTCTATTAAGCCAAATCGTGGCCAAAAACCACTATCCCACTCAAAATTATCCATCAAAGACCAGTGGAGATATCCACGCACATCTACTCCATCTTGAATGGCTCTATGAACTTGTGTAAGTGTATCAAGAATAAATTTTGCTCGTTTTTCATCTTTCGTATCTGCTAAACCATTCTCCGTAATGTAAATAGGTTTGCCGTATTTTTTTAAATCTTGCAAAACAAAATAAATACCCTCAGGTCGAACTTCCCACCCCATATCAGATATGACTTCATTCGCATTTTTATTAAGACCATAATGGATACAACTGCTAAAATAATAATTTAATCCAATAAAATCTTGCTGCCCTTTAATGCGGTTCAACACATACTCATTCCACCACCAGTCAGCAAAGTCTATCCGATATTTTGTGCAAGATAGGTTTTTAGTTGGAAGAGCTTGAGATGATTTTTTCTTCCTTGGATTGAGCCGAAGCCATAGCGAGCCTTTTCCATTTTACGATATGTTCTGATGAGGGTTTCAGCATTGGTGGTTCTGGGAAGCCAAGAATGATCAAGGTAGGTAATCATGAATGGGAAGAGATTGCTTTGCATGAGAGCGAATATTTTTTTGAGATGTTTTGACGTTTGGACGAGTGGTTGCCAATGAGCAATCCACTGATCTCGACGTGAGAATGCCTCAGTTGTATTTTTACTTTCATCAAAAATATCTCGAAGCTCTTGTTTGAATGTGGGAAGCCATGCAATGAGTGTTCCTGGGAATTGCATGTACACAGCTTTCCAATATTCTTCGTTCGTCATGATCCACGATTCTTGATTTTTCAGAAGAGACCATTGTGCATCCCAAATAAGTGCTGCATCATCATTTCGTTTTTCTTGTTTGAGTGTCCACCAGAAGTATCGGATTTCTGATCGCAGTTTTTCATGCACCGATTTCATTACATGAAAATAATCATATTGCAGAAGAGCATCAGGAAAAACAGTCAATGCTCCTTTGTGAATTCCTGCTGACATATCGGCAATGATTGCCTTGGGAACAATCGAAAACCCTTGTAATTCAAGAAAAAACCGCTCTGCGGTGTCTCCAGAGATCGCATAACGGTCTTCTGTTTGATTCAAATACAAAATACGACCAGTCTTTCGATCGCTGGCAAAAAGGTCAAATGTCTGTGAACGTAATGGACGATATTCATCCACACACAACACACCGGAAAATCCAATGCGTTTCAAAATGTCTTGATGAGAAATATCTCCTGCTGCTGATTGTTTCCAATCATGCAATGTTGCCCGAGGAATATGAAGATGCGCTAATTCTTCTGCTACATCTCCACTTTGTTGCAGTGACCCATTTGTTTTGACGATCAAAGAAAGTGCAAGATCTCGACTACGTCGAGTTACTCGCGCATACCGCTCTGCTGCAATGGGTGTAGGTAACGCAAAAACACGCTGACATTTTGGACAGCGTACTCGAATGATTTGTATTTTGATCTCTACTCGTTG
>DATDUS010000086.1:0-8720 GCA_035290285.1 Patescibacteria group bacterium | reverse complement strand
ATATCAGATCAACAAGGAAATATAATAAAAACAATGGAGCCAATCATACAAAATCCACAAGTGGTCAGTAAAGATACCATTAATATTGTGCAACGTGGAATGCGTGAAGCTGTTTTGTCGTTAAGTGGAAGTGCACGTTCTTTGCAACAACTACGGGTGAGTAGCGCAGCAAAAACCGGAACAGCTCAATTTGGAAAAAAAGATGTTACACATTCATGGTTTACTGTATTTGCACCATATGAAAACCCAGTTATTGCCTTAACCATTCTCGTTGAAGAAGGAGGCGAAGGAAATGAAGCAGCTCTTCTAGTTGCATGGGATACGTTGCAACAATATTTTAAATAATACTATTTATTTTTTGAAGGCTAATATTAGTTTATTTTCAAAGTATTGACAAGAGGTATGTAATAACGTATTATTTTGAATAAATAATCTTATTTTTTGTTTTTAATTTTTTATGGTAGATCAACAAAAAACATTTATTACAAAGGAAGGTCTAAAAAAGATCGAGGAGGAACTTTTTGAATTAAAAACAGTAAAACGCAAAGAAATTGCCGATCGCATTCGAGAAGCAAAAGAGTTAGGCGATCTTTCTGAAAATGCAGAATACACTGAAGCAAAAGATGAACAAGCAATTACAGAAACACGTATTCTTGATTTAGAACAAAAAATCAAAAATGCTCAAGTAATAACACATAAAAAAAATAAACATATTGTACAAGTTGGTTCTACAGTAACAGTCATAGGAACATTAAAAACAGAGGCAACATATACGCTTGTTGGTTCTTCAGAAGCAAACCCAAGTAAAAATTTTATTTCAAATGAATCTCCATTGGGAAAAGCATTCTTAGGAAAAAAAACAGGAGACACAGCTGTTGTACAAACACCACGTGGGGAAATGAGTTATCAAATAAAATCAATTGAATAAATCGCTGACTTTCTGTATACTTATAGAGTAAATTTCTCATAAACATACTACTATTATCTGTATGCTCGATATTCATTTTATACGTAAAAATCCAGAACTCGTTCAAAAAAATGCTGAAAAGCGTGGTGTACATGTTAATATACAAGAGCTACTACACATTGATGCACAATTGCGACATCATATACAATTAATTGATCAGCACCGTGCTAAACGCAATGCTATTTCAGAAAAACTACAAATAACCAAGGGGAAAGATGCTCAGCTGGTGCAGCAGGGAAAAGAATTAAAGGATGCAATAGTAGAACTGGAGTCTGAACAAAAAAAATTATATACTGCATTTTCTGCTCTTCTGTTACAAATTCCCAACATGACTCATCCTGATGTACCCACAGGAAAGGACGATAGCGAAAATGTTGAAATTACACGCCATAAAGAACCAACACATTTTGATTTTTCACCAAAAGATCATGTTACACTTGGTCAGGAATTAGATATTCTCGATTTTGAACGTGGCGCTAAAGTAGCCGGAAGAGGTTTTTATTATTTAAAAAATGATGCAGTACTTTTAGAATTAGCACTGATTCAATATGCATTCAATATTGCATGTACTGAAGGATTTTCTCCAATGATAACTCCAGATGCAGCATATAAAGAAGTATTACAAGGAACAGGATTTAATCCTCGCGGTAATGAAACACAAATATATAACATAGAAAATACTGATTTGTCATTGATAGCAACTGCTGAAATTACTGTCGCTGGTTATTATCAAAATCATGTATTTAAAAAAGGGGAGTTAGATCAACCAAAAAAAATTGTTGCACTTTCACATTGTTTTCGCACTGAAGCAGGGTCTTATGGTAGGGAATCACATGGATTATATCGTGTGCATCAATTTACCAAAGTAGAAATGTTTATTTTCTGTAAACCAGAGCAATCAGAAAAAATGCATCAGCATTTACTTGCTACAGAAGAAAAAATTGCTCAAGGTCTTGAATTACCCTATCGTGTTGTAGATATATGTACTGGCGATATGGGTGGGCCGGCGTATCGAAAATATGATCTTGAAGCCTGGATGCCATTTCGAAATAACTGGGGAGAAATTACCTCTACATCAAATTGTACTGATTACCAAGCACGACGTCTCAATATTAAATACATAGATGAACAAGGAAAAAAGGAATATGTTCATACATTAAATGGCACCGCAGTGGCTCTTTCACGTTTTCCATTAGCTATTCTTGAAAACTATCAACAAAAAGATGGTTCTATTCAAATCCCTACTATCTTATGTCCGTATATGTTCGGAAAAACTGTCATCCGTTAAATTATTTTGTAACAGTGACTAAGTAACGGGTAATCTTTGGATGCACTCTTCCTTCAATTAACACGACATCATTTTCTCCCACGGTTGATAATATCCTACGAATAAGTCTTTGAGGACGATGCTCGACATGGATATAATTTTCTGTAAGACCGGCTTGTTTTGCAGCTATTTGTAATGGTTCTGCAAAATCTTTTGCCGTAATAATCAACATGTCTGCATTTTTTCCAATGCACGAACCAATAAATTGATGTGGTGAATCTGCTGCTTTCTCTAAAGCAATCCTACCTGATGTTATAACAATTTTTCTTTTTTTCCATACAGAAAGATATTCTATAGCTGCGATAAAATTATGTACATTTGTGTTATGTTGATCATCAATAATGACTGAGTGATTTTTACCTTGTCGCATCAACATCATAGCAGGAAGTGGCTGTAATTTTTCAATGCCGGCAACAATTTCAGATAAAGAAAGACCTAAATGATGTGCAACTGTCGCAGCCGCAAGAATAGAAGGGATAACTTGTGAACCATATAACGCACAACGGACATTGGCTGTTTGATCTTTAATATGCAATTGAAACTGAATCTCAAATGGCGCTATGTATATATGAGAGGCATATATATGGGCTGTGTCTTTTATAGAATAAAATTGAATAAGTGAGGAGGTTTTATTCGCTATTGTCGTACACAAAGAATCATCTTTATTAATAATAGCAGCACCAGAAGAGGGGAGTGCCTCTAACAATTCTACTGCTGTTTGCTCTGAGCCTGTCAAAACTCCAATAATGGGTGGAGTGATTTTACATAATGCTTGAATTTCGTCTTTTTTATGGGCTTCCATTTCGACAATGAATATTTCATGTTCTAATTGTAAATCGTGAAGAACTATTTGTGCAATATCAATTTCTGTATTGACATATTGAGGCGTGACAAGTGTAGCAAATTTTTGAGAAAGTATACTATGTAAAAATTCTTTTGTTGATTTTTTCTCATCACCGCCTGTTATTCCAACAATAATAGGGTTCAATTTTTGTACTTTTATTTTTGCAGAATGAATAATCTTTTTGCGTTGAAATAGCACAATACTCATAAAAAAGAAATGACTTGCTCAATGAATGAATCTTTAAACATACCTTTCAGTATACGGGAAAAATCACATCATATCAATAATAACATACAATAAAAAAAATTTTGTATGCATTGCGAGATAGAATAACATCCTTTATAATAATAAACAGTATGTCACTGTTTTCTTTTGTGCAAAAAATTCATAATAAACGTAAAATTCAGCGTTTTCAACAAAAGCTTGTTCGAAATCGAAGAGATTTTGCGCAATCTAGTACACAATATCATACAAAATCAAACAATCAAAAAGACAAAAGCCGAGTGTATGCATGGTTTTTTAAAGATGGCTGGGCGATTCTTGGTATTTTTTTCTTTATCAGTGTAACAATATGGTATTTTGGATTCTATCAACAAACCTTTCACATGACTAACATATCGATCCAGGGAACCAAATTTATTCAACAAACGACTGTTCAGCAATTCATTGATGAATATACAAATAGTAACATGTATGCCCTTGTAAAACGCAATACCTTTTGGACTGTAAATGCAAAAAAATTAGAATGTTTACTAGGCGAATCTCTCCAACAATCATTTGCATTAGAAAGCGTGCATGTTGAAAAACACTTTCCCAATACATTATTCATTAAAATTGTTGAACGAATTCCTAGCATTACATGGATTACATCAAAATCTAGCACAGAGCATGTGTATTTGGTAGATCGCCAAGGGATAGTAACCAAAACACTAGAAAAAAAAGAGGATGCTGATCCGGCATTTCCAATAATTTTTGATAAAAATCGAGATCAATTAAAAGAAGGGGGAGAACAAATTATTTCCTCAGAATATATACAGTTTTTATTAACAATACATGAAAATTTTTCAAAAAAAAGCGGTCTACAGATTCAACAGTATGAATTACCCCTAATAGAATGTCAAGAAAAACAATATGTTGCTGAAAAAATATTTGAGCAAGCTCTTTCTTCATCTATTTCAGATGAATATCGAACAAAACAAAAACAAATTCAAGAACAATTTCAGAGGGGAGATTTGAGTATTGATGAAAGTTTACAAGCGCTTGACGCAATGAAGCAAGAAGAAATTCAAAAATTAGGAGAAACAAATGTAGAAGGGAGTAATTTGCACAAAATGCAATGGGAAACCGTTTATGTACCAATTGAATGTAATTTAAGTAAGGTGGCAACAGAATTACATGTTATTACTACAAAAGATTCTCATTCATTTGCAGTCTATTTAGATTCATTAGTTGATGCAAATATTCAATTAGAAAATTTACAAACAGTACTGCATGAAAAAATTCAAAATAAAGATGCTATTCAATATATTGATGTACGTATTCCAGATCGTATATATTATCAATAAACCGTAGCTACGGTGTTCTGAATAAAGAAAAAAATCTATCAATGCGAGGGAGGCTTTTCGTTATGCATTGCTAGATTTTTATTCACTTTGAAATAATTGAGCATGAGCGTAATATGATAAGTAATGAGTATAAGCGTCGTAAAAGCTATGATGTGCGACACATCCAATCTTAATTCCATTATACTCTATCCTTAGATTTGTGTCATACCCACATCAGAAGTTTGATTATTTTTCGCTTCGAACGTATACTAAAAAAGCTCCAAGTTACAGTGTCGGACGAAAGAACTGTGATGACAAAAAACTTGGGGCTTTTTTTATGGAAGATAATTGCGTGGATTAACTGCAAAACCGTTCAAACGTATTTCAAAATGTAAATGAGGCGCTGTGGTTGCCCATCCTGCTCCAGGTGTTTTTGGCATTCCTCCGCTCCAACCGATTAAATCACCGCGTCGTACAAACGTATTTGCTGAAACATTGATATTACTTAAATGTAAATATACTGATGAAAGATCTGTTGATCCGTGTATAATTTGAATATAAGCAAGATCAACGCTGTTCGGATTATATTTGACAATACTTACATACCCAGATGCTGCGGCATACACAGGAGTTCCTTGGGATGCGCGTAAATCAATTCCAGAGTGCGGACCAATACTGCTTGCGTAAGGATAATCCGGACAATGAAATTCACAAGTAACATAAATTGAATTAAGGGGCCACTGAAAGGTTACGCCATTTTCTAACTCTTTAATAATCCCCTCTTGTTCTTGCAGTTCCTGTTGATTTTCTAGATTCTCATCAGTATCTAATTGTTCTTTGATCTCTTTTTTTAATGCATCCAGTTTTATTTGAGCTGTTTTTTGTAATTGTGACACCTCACTTTCTACCTGTGTTTGTTCTGCACGAGCTTTTGATAGTAATTCTTGATATTTTTCTTCTGTGTTTTGTGTTTCTGTCAGTAACACTTCTTTGGTGTTTTGCTCTTCTTCTAAATCAACATGTTGTGATTCTAATTGAACTTTTTGAAAAGAGACCTGGATCTTCTTTTCCTTGAGTTCTGTACGTTTTTTTACCAAATTTTTTTTTATTTTTTGCAAACGTTCAACATTCTTTTGAACATCAGATTGAACACGACTACTATATTCTAATTGAGAATAAAATTGTGAAAAGGTCGGTTGAGAAAATGCGATTTCTAAAGCTGTTCGTTGCTCATTTTTATGAATGGTGCGTAATAATTCTGAAAGAGAAACTTTATTCTCTGTAATATTTTTTTCATACTGACGAACCTGCTCTTGTATCACTTCGATTTGTTTTTGTGTCACATCAATTTCAATTTCAGTTTTTTGAATTTTTATTTGTGTTTCTTCCATGCTGTTATCAAGAATTCCCATCTCATTTTGCAATGTTGCCTCTTCTTGTTGTTTTTGTTTTATTTGCTCTTCATATACATGTAATCGCTCAGCAAGATCTTCGATTTGACCAGATTTTTCTTTAATTTGTTTGTTTAATTCACGAATATCCTCCGTAGATAATGCTTGCTCTTCAGCGGTATCTGTCCCAAAAACAAACAATGGCGTAAATATTACACTGCTAACAACACAAAGCACTGCTATAACGTATATATATAAATGACGTAAAAATTGTTGCTGCATCATATTCATGTGTTATAAAGAGTTAAGAAGATTTTTTGCATGATACAGACGTTTCACTGTTTCCTTTTTTCCGAGCAATTCAGCCAATTCAAACGGTGAAGGAGATTTCTGTTCACCAGAAAGTGCAAAGCGCATAGGCCATAACACATCCCCATTCCCCCACCCATGTTGCTTGATCCAAGGAAATAAGAGTTCTTCCAATATTTTTGATTCAAATTGTTCTTCTGACAAAGTTTCAATATACTGTAATAGTTCTTCAACTATTTTTATTGTTGATTCTTTTGTTGATTTTTTCCAAATGAGTAATGCGGGATCATATGTAGGTAGTGATGTTTGACTTTGGTGAACAGTTACTGCTACCTCTAACAATGTACGCGTTCTCTCTTGTAATTGTTTCCAAATAGATTCTTGCAGTGATTTTCTTAATTGAGAAAACCACTGAAGAAATTGATGATATGTTTCTTTGTGCGTATTCGTTTCTATAGTACTCAACTTTTGCACTTGAGTAATAAGATCTTCAACAGTTAATTTTTTCATATACTGTTGATTCATCCAATCGAGTTTTTCTGTTTCAAACACTGGATTTGCTTTATTTATTTGTGCGATATCAAAACGCTGTATGAGTTCATCGAGTGAAAAAAATTCTTCAGTCGTTTTTGGATTCCATCCTAAAAGCGCAATAAAATTAACAATAGCCTCTGGTATATATCCATTATCTCTAAATGCAAGCAGTGCAGTTGCTCCATGACGCTTACTCATTTTCCCACCTTCTTTTGATAATAGTAATGATAAATGAGCAAATTGAGGTGCTTCCCACTTAAAAAATTGATATAATAATGTATGTTTCGGTGTTGATGGTAGCCATTCTTCGCCCCTAATAACATGAGTAATACCCATGAGATGATCGTCAACAACATTTGCTAAATGATATGTAGGAAAGCCATCAGATTTCATGAGCACCTGATCATCTATATCTTTCAATTGAAAAGTTACATTCCCGCGTACTAAATCATGAACAATAATACTCCCCTGTTCTGGTACAGCAAGACGAACAACAAAGGGTATATGTTGTGCCAATTTTTTCTGTACCTCTTCTGTTCCAAGCATACGACATCTTTGGTCATATTGTGGTGCTTTTTTTTGAGCTTGCTGTTCTTTACGCATTTGTTCTAAGCATTCTGGTGTACAAAAACAACGATATGCCTTTTTTTCTTTCAATAATTGATCAATATATTTTTGATATATTGTTGTTCGTAAACTTTGAATATATGGCCCACATGCTCCGCCTGCATCTGGTCCTTCATCCCACTGGATTCCAAGCCAACGCAATCCTTCTGTAATACCTTCAAGGCTTCCCTCTTTTTCGCGAGCTTGATCGGTATCTTCAATACGCAAAATAAATGTTCCGTTGTTCTTTTTTGCCCATAAATAACTAAATAATGCAGAGCGAGCGCCTCCTATATGTAAATTTCCTGTGGGAGATGGTGCAAAACGCGTGCGTATAGGTGTTATCATAGAATCTATAGTATAACTCAATTTTTGAAATAATGAAAAATGTAGTGCTTAAAACGACGTACTTTATTAAATAATACCATTAAAGGAAATAAAATAACAGCCCGAATGATACGAATAATACGATGAGGTTCTGTCCATAAACGCCAGAACCATTCCAAACCCATTGTTCGTATCCACTGTGGTGCACGCTTTGCAACAGCAGTCCAAAAATCGAATGCGCCACCAATGCCCATGCCAATACGTACAGAGGAACAATCTGAGAGATATTGATGAAGCCAGAGCTCTTGTTCTGGAAACCCAAGACCCACAAGTAGGATGTGAGGTTGCAAGTGTTGTATGTGTTGTATGATGTTTATTGTATTCCACTGATTTTTTTCTATTGCACTGCCAAAAATAACAGCATGCGGTGCTTTTCTCTGAATTGCAGCAAGTATCTGCTCTTTGGTAGAACGGCCATCTTTACGTACCATACAAAATATTCGTAGTTTTCTCTTATTGGCAATAGAAAGAAGCTCTTGTGCCATATCTACTCCTGTGACTGTATGACGGATAGATGAACATATGCGCAATCCAAATCCATCCGGCAGTGCAAGATCTGCGGTATTTAACGCCTGCTGATATGCTGTTGAATAATGAGCGTGCAATACAATTTCTGGATTTGGCGTTACTATCATATGAGGTGTATCAGAATCCAAAAACTGCTGTAAGCATTGAATTGCCGCTTCCTTTGACACATCATGAATTGTGACTCCTAAAATAGTGACTTTATGCAAATAACTCAGTGGTGGGTGTCAGAAGCCTATGGGGAGACCCATTCAATGCAATAGCGTAAGCGTGCATTGAATGGCGT
>DATDUS010000085.1:0-9747 GCA_035290285.1 Patescibacteria group bacterium | reverse complement strand
TTAGGATGGGGTGATATTGGGTACAACTATCTGATTGATAAAGAAGGAAACATTTATAAAGGTCGAAAAGGAAAACGCGGAGTAGTAGGAGGTCATACATTCAACAGTGCAACCAATACGAATTATAATATGGGAACCGTTGGCATTGCTTTACTTGGATGTTACGACGAAGCTGGCTGCACTGCAAAAAATGAGTATACTCCTCAAATGGAAAAAGCACTGTCGTATCTTGTTGGTCGTTTATCTGCAAATAATAAATTTCACCCACAAACACAAACAAAATTGTTTGAACAAAAGATTGATCGAGTGATTGGTCACCGTGATGTTGATGCAACTGCATGCCCAGGAAATATTGTGCACGATAATTTACCAACGATTCGACAACTTGCAGAAGAGTATTATGCGCAATTTACCAATTCCGTAATAAAAGCAGAATTGTCTACATTCACTCTTTCCTCTACAAAAGAACCAGCTATCGTAACGCAACCCAGTGACATTCATTATTATGAATCAGACAATACATTTACTATCACTATCACATACAAAAATACCGGAAAAAAATCATGGGATAAAAACAATACCGCTATTCGTATTTATAATAAAAAAGGTATAGACCCTTCGCCACTTGCAGACCCCACTTGGACAAATGCATTCGGTCATATTGTAATGAATGAAGAATTAGTACAACCAGGAGAAACAGCCAGCTTTACCTTTACTATTCAATCACCAAAACGAGGCGGCACAAAATACATTACAACAAAACTCATGAGCAAGAATACACTTGCAAAAAATTCACAAACAACAACAGTAATTAATTTTATTCCTACCCTTTCTGGCACCGTTGAATCTACCAATTTTCCACTCGCCCTTTTTGAAAAAAAAACGCAAAAAGTAACTTTCACGTTAAAAAATTCTGGCACAGTCGCCTGGGAAAAATCAACAGCAGTATTAATGAATGGAATAGAAGTAAAAAAGCTCAAAAAAAAAATCAAACCAGGAAAAACCGTTTCTATTACTTTTTCATATACTGTACCGGAAAAAAATGCTGAAGAAAATCCAACAATAGAACGAATCGTTTTTCAATTAAAACAAGCTGATCAAAAAATTTACGGAGCACGAGCTGTACGGTTACTTGCTATTTATTAAAGTTTTCCTGATCCGTTTGGATTATAACCGCCTTTGACCTCTGCACCATCTGAATATCCATCATCATCCGTGTCCACATCCAATGGATCTGTACCATAGGTTTCTTCTTCTGCATTCATGAGCCCATCTGCATCACTATCAATGTTTTCTTCTTTTGTGAGATCAGTAACGCTTGGCGTTTCTTGTGGTATAGGAGTAGGAGTGGGTGTGGGAATCGTAACGTTCTGTTCTGTATTATTAGGCAATGCTAATTGACCAAAATAATATTTTGTGAGCATTTGTTGTATAGAAATAGCATCTGCGGGAGCCTCGACAGTTATGGGTTGATTGTGATTCCACAACTGCATAACCATTGAAATTGAACTGACATTCTCGTGTGACACTGACATCACATATGAAATTTGATAAAGCTGCTTATCTTGTTTCCCTACCCATACTTCTACTGTTGGTTGCTGAAAAGAACGTACTTGATCTGGAAATAGAGAAGAATAATATGCGTCATCGCCAATAGTACGTTTAACGAGTAGTGTTTTGATTTCTTGCACAAATTGAATCAACTGTTCTGTATCCATATGAACCGAATAGTGATTTGTTTCTACTCCTTGCACAGTTTCGCTGTTTATTTTTTTTCCAAGCACAATAAATGGATAACGGGTAAATGCACTACGTAGCTGTTTTACTTCTTCTTCAGATAACTTTTGGTTGCTTGCATTGAAAACAGAAGATGGAAGCTTTGAGCCAACAAGCATTTTTTCTAACTGCTTCATATCAATAGAAACCCATTGATCTTTAATAGTTTGCAATAATGGCAAGCTCTCTGATGTACTCAACTTTGCATAGAATGCAGTATCAATTGTACGTGTTTCTATGGTATATACTTGTGATGTATTGGTATTTCCTTCACTCATATTCATTTGTACTGCCATTGCGCCTTTCGTGTGTGCTGCATCGTGAGCATCGGTTGCACCAGAAATAGTGATCGTGCCTTTTTCAATCTCCTGTTGCAAGAATGGGAACAGCTTCACTGATGTGTTAAATTGTGGCGTGACTTCCAATACATAGGTAAAAGAATTCAAAGAACTGAGGTTGCTCACCACCGATTTTGTCATACGTAACGGAGAATGATACCAGGTATATGCAGCAAAAACCGCTCCTCCCACAACTAACAATGCTACAATACCTATAACGAGCATGAGCACTCTTTTTCGCGATGATGCATGAGAAGGAGATGTGGTAGTAGGTTGAGCTGCAGTTTGCTGTGGAAGTGAAGCAGGCTCCGAAATTGTCACCGATTGGTTTGTATGTGGTAAAGCAATGTCTTTTGCAGGACCATTTTTTACATCCAAAATATCAAGAGGCTCCAAAACTTTGGAATCGATTTCTTGATGCATTGGCTCGCATTCAGCAAATGCTCGATCAATTTCTTCCTGACGCCAGCCGTTTGTTTGTAATTGCTCTACAATGTGCTCCCGAGAAATATGTTGAGAGAGTTGATTGCGAATATAATCAATTAAATCTTGATATCCCATAATCCATAAATAAAAAATAAGCCTTTATAGCATATCACATTGGTGATATTTTAAAAGTATCTATTCTTCTTTCATGTATGTACGTAATTCCTTTACACGATCTCGCAACTGTGCTGCGCGCTCAAACTCTTGCTGCGCAACAACGGTTTCAATTTCTTTTGATAAATTTGCAATAACTTTTTCAATTTGGTCTTTTGGTAATTCCACAATAGAGTTATCGGTCATTTGACGCACTTCTTCATCCTCTTGATGTGCTAGTTCTTCTACTTTCCCTGTACGCTGCCATTCAAATCCCATAAAAATAATATTTTGATACAGCTCTTGTGCTTTATTTTTCATGCGTGTGGAAACACCAGGAGTTATGTGCACGGTATCTCGTAATTCTTTTGCGCCACGTTCAATCATTTCCAAACTCCACCATGGTTTTGCAGACGCCCACCAATATTGGTCGCTATGAATTGCTCGGTCAAGTAATTCACGTGCTGCGGCAAATCCAGGTTGTTGCTGGTCTGCTTCATGTACCGCTTTTATGGCAAGGTTTGTTAATTCCCATTGCATATGATGGATGTCGTTCCCTTCATCATCCCAACGTGAAAACGGTACATTTCGCTCTAAATCTTTTTGCATGAGTGCCCAAGTGGAAGGAAGTGGCCGCACTTTTTTTACCTTCTGAATACTGTTTGGTAATTCAGAAATAGTTGCTGTTTGAATTTTTTGTGATTCATAAATTTCAAACAACAAATGCTCCATACCGGGCCTGTGGTGGCCAAACGTTTCGCCGTCCATTGCTGTCAGTAAATAACTGCCGTCATTCAACCGGCTCCCTAATTCATTTACTAATAAATCTCCGGTTCCCAGCTGACCACCCAAAATTTTCCAACTCATTTTTCGTTCTCGAAAATATAACTTAAACCCGGGGATGTTCGCGTCTTCATATAACGCATGGTAATCTGCCGGTTTTGTTTTGGAAAAAGATAATTCATCGACAATGATCCACTCATACCCCATTTTGGCAACGACTTTTGCCACTTTTTCTGAAAACGCCATTTCAGGTGGAAAAAACCCACGCGGTTGATATAAATCACCAAAATATTTTTTGTGTGTGGCGTTATTTAATTCAATTTGGCGAATCATTTCAGATTCCGGAATGCGCGGTAACAATGGATGATATTTTGCAGAAGCGGTCAATTCAATTTGCCCTTTGCGTACTAACTCGCGAATCATATCAATACAGTCTGTTTCACCATTTTGTTCTAATAATTCCACTAAAATGGCATTGATGTTCAGTGTGAGTTTTGCATTCGGGTGTGCTAAAAGTCCACGTAGAATAGGCCGGTAAGCCTCTGTGGTCACCTTTTTTACCCAAAAAGGCTTCTGGGTTGGTGGTTGATAAAAATGAAGAAAATTTGCCCAATACATATACAAATTCATCAATAATAAAAGAGAACTCTATACTTTTCTCTATTATACCAATTTTCTTTTATTTCTGCTATGGTTGAATGCTTTTTTCTGTATTGGTATGCAAAGATTCATCTATTTTCTGCAGTATTTGAAATGCTGCGGTAGGATTATATTGCAAAATATCCCGTAATTGATCTGAATTGATCGCAGTAAGGCTCTCAAGGCTTAAATGAGAGGCGTCATATAATAATTTTAACCGCACAAGATCAGCACGACCGTGAAAGTAATTTTCAGAATTTTCTGCACGTGCAAGAATATCATTGGGCAGTGCTTGAATAAAACGCTGATCCTCTGGCTTAAGCTTGCCCCATGGAACAAATGGGCGTTTTGCTTCTGTTATTAAATCAAGTTTACCCAGAAAACTCAAGCGTTCTTCTTGGTTGAACAGTTGTTGATACAATTGAACAATTCGATTATCAATACGTTCATTAACGTATTTATGATAATCATTGGATTGAGCACGCAATGTACGTGTATGTGCTGGTTGCAAAGAAGCAACTAAGTCATCTATTGTAAACTGCTCTGGTAATTGCGGGTGCGTGCCGTCAGGTAAATATTGTTGCAGACGAAAATAATTTAATTCAAATGTTCGTAGTTCATTTGGTGATCGTTGTTGTAATGTTTCTTTTTTCCATGCGCCAATATATGGGTACTGCTCAATCGTTTTTTGCGTTTGTTGGTAATCAAAATATATTCTTGGCACACTCGCAGGAGGCATCGATCGCTCAGCGACATTTTCAATCAATTCTCGATAACGCTGTGCCATCTGCGGATGTTGTGTAATGTGTTGTTCAATAATCGGAAATAACCATGTGTTATCTGCACTGTCAAGATATAATCCCTCTATAAGAGCATACACTTTTTCCGGTTTATGTTGCATTCTTTCTATCAGCGCTGGCAGCTGCGCTGATTGAACAATTGAGAATCGATAAGAATTAGCCGTCATATCAACAACTCTGCGCGTAACATGCAATAATTGATCAATTTGTTCATTTGAAAGCTGTGGTATTTCTTCTCTGGAATAGGTATGGATGGTTCGAAATTGCGGATGATCTTCAATGTATGTACCTACGGCAGAGGCAACCTGTTGCAACTGTGTGCGAAAATCTTGGTCAATATCAGCCTGTGCAGCAAGTGATTCAGAAATTTGCTGATAGCGGAAACAGTCATCAAGTAAAATGTCACGAATAGTCACAACCTGTTTTTGAAATAAAAATGAAAAAAGCTCTAGCCATTGTGTTTTCAATTCCGGCTTCAAAACAAACATGTGACGGATAATGTCTAATTGAACATCCGGCCAGAATGAATATTGAAGAGGATAATTAAGGCTCACGTTTTTATCAATAATCTGCTGCGCATACAGCTGTATTATTCGATCATAGGTTTCTTCATTCACAAATTGTAACCATCGTACACCTTCTGTTTTTATAATTGCCTCCTCATAATTTGATAACGACATTGCAAAGTATGGAGTTTCTAAAAAATGAACGAATGCTTCACTGTTCATCCAGCTTGGCGCTTGCATGGGTGTAGCTGATTGCCTTTCAAATTCCCCCTTATTTGCGGAGAAAGAAGGAACGAGAAAATCCGAATCTTCTCTAATTGCCTCAATCAAAACTGTTTGCATTCGTTCTAATAAACGTATAGCTTTTTTTTGTTCTTTTACTTCCGGTTGATATGTCCCTTCTACTCTTTGCTCATATTCCTGCAACGGAATAGGATACGGAGGAATTGGTTGACTGTTATATCGAGGCAACTGCTCTTGCGGAATAACACCCGCAGCAATAAGTCGATTTTTCTGGTCAGGTGGAAGGTCGGAAAAATTCAAAGTTAGATAATAGCTTAAGTGCATGGACAAGGGAAATACGACTCCCGGTTCTTCTGCTTCTGGTGGTTGTAATCCCGGTGTTATGGGATGAGAAAGGCTGAGTTCATTGAACACATATGTTTTCGTCATTCCTGTGTGCCGATCAGGTAGTTGAACCGCAATAGCAATATGATCTTCCCACACTACCGTGCTTATGGTATCCAGTGCTGAATCCATATCCAAACGGTTGTGTATTTCATGCATGTTTGGTGCTATATTTCTCGCCTCTTGGCAATTTGGCATGCCCATCATCAGCTGATTATCTGCAGAATCATTATCCCTCAAGTAGAATGCTGCATCCGGATGTATTTGGTCTGAAAAATATCGCTGTGAGCCAATCAATGTTGCCTGCTGCAATTGTTGTAAATCATGTACTATATCGCCGGTCCATGTATATGTTGGATTATCAACAATCCGTGCAATGCGTTCTGCATGCATTGTATTCAACTGTTTCTCATACTCCAAGGCTCGCTTTTGTAAATCTTGTTTGTTTAATTTCTCTGTAGCCTGATCAGCATACTCTAGCATTTTTCTGAATGCATCCAATCTATAATACACATTCATGGGTGTAGCGCCTCCAATATATTCTGAAGAGTTTGCATCAATGTACTCATCAATCAGTGAATCAATTTCTTTCCATGCTTCTAACCGCAACTCGCGAATGACTTCTGTATTATGTTCTCGCGTTTCATGTAATTCCGCTAATACTGCTTCGGTATTATCTGTATACGATTCTTTTGGGCGTTTATTCACATCTTCTGTACGATCTTGTTCTACATACTGTGTCGAACGTGGTTCAGTCAACCCCAAACCAACTGCCATGGCACCATGAATAAGCGCAGAACCCAACAAAGCATTGCGTTTCCATTGTCTATCTTTATTTGTTGGCCGATGAGGCTTTGGTGGACGCTCGTTCTTTAGCATATATTGTATCCTATATTGATTGTGCAACTGGTGTAGAACCCTCACGAAAAAAAATTTGTAATTCAGGATACCATTGTTTGATCAATTGTTTTAATGTATCCCGAAAATCGGGTTCATTCAATTTAGTGGCTAATTGTGTATGTAGGGATGAACGTATTATTTCTACTGAATCTTCATCGCTGGTATCACATTCCTGTACGGCTGCATGTAACTCATCATAAAATTCAGAATAGCGTGCAGCTTGTAAAAGACGTTCTTTTGCTTTACGTACTGTTTTTGTAATAAACTGTTGTATCTGCTCATCTGTAACGCGCGTTGGTTGCCTCCCACATACACTCCATCGATTCCAAAAAATAGTACCACTCGTTTTTATTTTATATCTTTCTAACACCGTACGCATCGGTAAACCAATCTCTTCCATTGATTTTACAATATCCTCATAATCAACATTAGCTTTTTTCTGTACAAATAATTCAGGATGAACAACGCCCATACTCACTAATACATATTCTCCTACGGTATTTAAAAATGATGTTTCAAATCGCTCTCTTGTGCTAGTTTTATTCATGTTGCTAAATGCGCGTTCAGCAAATCGTCGAAGCATTCTTGAAGAAACAATACTGTCGAATTTTCTTTGTACAGCAAGATCCATTAACGTTCCTCCTAAAATTGATTTGCCATCTGCTCCTTGTGAATCTTTACATCGCATTGCAAGCTGAATAAGTTGCCGAATCATATTCATTTCTGAACCATGTGTTTGAACAACACGAAAAGCATTTTCCATTTCTTGAAATCGTTTCCTTGTATCAATTGTTTTTTCAGAATGCGAATCTGCTTCTATAATTTTTTTCAATAAAATCATCTCATGCAGAAGTGGATATTTTGCAGCATCAACTTCCATATCTTCCGCTGTATCAGGCAATAGTAAAAGTTCTTGGTATGCTGCAATCAATTCCGGCATCAACACCGGAAGAGTTACGCGCTCCATCGCTCGAGGTTGGTCAGCAGCTTCTGCATTATCTTCTTGTTCTTGTGGCATCGGAATGGTTACTTTGCCGCTTTCTTGACTATACGAACGATAAAATATTTGAACAGCCCACTGTTGTAATAAGTGTTCTGTTTGTTCTGGTGTTTTACACCGCAACCAATGATCTGCTTGTTCATATAACACACGTTGTAACTCTGGCTTTTTAAACAATTCTCGTAAAGCTGCTTTAATTGGTGGTTGTTGGATGCGTTCACAAATACGTTCTGCGGTAGCGGTTATCTGTGATACTGCTGCTGCCTCTCCTCCTTCTCGCAAAGCTTCTACACTTGCGCTTAACTGTAATGATATTTCCGGTTTAACGTACAATTTTATTTCATTGCGTAACTGAATACTTGGTTCCAGATGTAAACCCAAGCCCATTCCTAAACTCATATATATAGAGAAACATCAATAATAAAATATATCTAATAATAGCATTTTTTTACAAAAAAATCAAGCCCTATGTATTGATCTCTGTACCACTACCTCCTATACTATACTACATGCCAGAACCACTTTCTCACATCGAAATTTCGAAAAAAAACCTTATCGCAAATGTGCGCGCCATTCGCGGGTTTATTGGCCGCGATGTTTCGCTTGCTGCTGTGATAAAAGCAAATGCCTATGGACATGGACAAAATGAAGTAGCAAGTGTGCTTGAACCATACGTTGATTATTTTCAGGTTGATGATGTCGAAGAATTACGATTATTACGAACAGTGACGCAAAAACCAACATTTGTTTTTGGGTATGTAGCAAAAAATGAATTGGAAGAGTCGCTACGCTTAAATGCAATTTTGAATATTTACGACCTTGAACGCTTACGAAAAGTCAGTACAATAGCTCGCAAACTGAACATCACCCCGACTGTTCATATTAAAATTGATGCGTGCCTTGGCAGGCAAGGGTTACTGATTGAAGAAGTGTCTGCATTTTTAAAACAAATCAAAAAAATAACAAACGTGCATATTGGTGGCGTGTATTCTCATTTTGCAAATATAGAAGATACTACAGACAATTCACACGCATTAAAACAAATTGAAACATTTAAAAAGGCTGTGGTGCTATTTCAAGAAGCGGGTTTTTCACATATTCAAACACACATTTCAGCTACTTCCGGAATTTTGGTGTATGAAAAAAAACATTTGCAAAACCCAATTGTGCGTTTTGGGATTGGAACCTATGGCATGTGGCCTTCTGAAGGCTTACAAAAAAAATTCCACCGCACACTTGCGTTGCGGCCGGTGATGCGTTGGGTTTCACACATTGCACAAATCAAAACAGTGCCGAAAGGATACACTATTGGGTATGGGCTAACCTATCAAACCAAACGTCTCGCCCAAATTGCAGTAATCCCTCAAGGCTATAGCGATGGGTATGACAGAGGACTTTCTAATTGCGGTAAAGTGCTCATAGGTGGGAAGCGATGTCGTGTGCTTGGCCGCGTTGCTATGAATATGTTTGTGGTGGATGTAAGCAAAGTAAAAAATGCTCGAGTGGAAGATGAAGTGGTGTTGCTTGGAACGCAAGGACAAGAAACCATTACTGCAGAAGAACTGGCAAAAAAAATTGATACGATTAATTACGAAATTACAACGCGTATTTCGCCGTTATTGCCCAGGCGTATTGTATAAAAGTAAATACAATAGAGCAGAAAGTCAGACACCCCCGCCAAAGGCGGTGGCTTGATGAATGGGGTCGCCTCAAAGGCGATCCTTGTGCACCTTCCGTTGGTTAATTAGAATTTTCCTTGTGTTGTTTCATCTTCGTTTTGTTGTTCACGAATGTATTTC
>DATDUS010000084.1:0-4820 GCA_035290285.1 Patescibacteria group bacterium | reverse complement strand
TGCCGAGGTAGGCGGTTCGACCCCGCTCGAGTCCACATTTTAAAACATCTACCAACGTATTTACTTGAATTCAAAAAATGAAACAACTATTTCCCAAATTTTTTTCGTCGCAATTATATACTTGTCTTCTTGCTTTATTTGGATCCGGTTTTATTGCATTTAGTGTTTTTTACCAATATGAAAAACTACCTATTTATCGATTTTTACTCGATTGGTTTATTAATTGGAAGTCCTTTGCTGCGTGGGCAGCGATATATATTGGGTATCTTCTTGCAAAATGGGTATACACCTATTTCGTGACAAAATTACAGAAACACTCATTTTGGAAAGAACAATTTACTAGAGCATTAGATATACTCTTTGGATGTGCATCATTACTGTATGGGGTGGTATATATTAAAAGTGAGTTTTTTGGGTTGCTATATACAGGCATTCTTCTCATCATTTTTTATCTCTTATTACATCATTACTTACAAAAACATCCAGAACCAACTCACTGGATTATCGTGACACGTACATTTTTTATTCTTATTTTTTTCTTATTTACGTTTCAACTTACGTGTCAATATTTTGGTTATCAACTGTACATTCTTGATTCACATCAAGAAAGTGCTCATATTGTATTATTACGTTCTATTTCAATGACTCTCATCTGGCTCGCCACTTTTTCATTGGCGAGCATTTTGTACAGTAGTATAGGCAATCGATTTCGGTACCTCTTTCTCACTCTATGGATTATTATTTTTATTTTGCAACTTGTCTTCTGGGCAGTAAATATTGGTCTTTTATATTTTTCTGGATTATACCTCAATCCTGTTGCTCTCGACCATTTTTGGGGATCAATAGGGGTGGTACAAAATAAACTCACATATGTTCTCGTTCTGATTGGTATTGGAGTGTTTGTATTATTTATTGTTCTACTGCAACATATTATTGCTGCTCATAAAAAAACACCAGCCAAATATTGGTATTTGTACCATGGTATTATTCTTATTATTGGCAGTATTGCCCTTACCCGATTTTTACCACTCACACAAACACCAGAATATACGGTATTAAAATCTTTTTATACTCGATACATAGCAAAAGAACCACCAGCTCAATTGCCTCAGGCTCTTCAAGTAAAACTGCAAGAACAATTTGGCCTGCAGTACGACACCAGCAGATTTGATGTGGCCTACCATGAACGTGTATTCAAAAAAGAGCAACAACTGCTTCCAGAACAACGAGCGAATTCACGTCCGAATATCATTATTGTATTTGTTGAATCTCTTTCTGCACGATTGAGTGATGTGTATAATCCTACTATTTCTGGCGTGACTCCTGGCCTTTCAACCATTGCAAAAGACCCACATACAACCATAATCAAAAATACGTATAACAGTTCCACCCCAACCATTACGGGCATTATTTCACAATTATGCTCCTCTCTTCCTCCTACTGGGCACGGTGAAATTGAAAAACAAAAAAAATTGCAAAATTTACGTTTATCCTGCTTACCAAAAATACTCCGTGAACAAGGCGGGTATACCTATGCCGCCTATATTACTTCTGTTGAAAAAGAATTTGCCAATAAAGATTCTTTATTTGCGAGCATGGGTACTGACGAAATATTTGGCAGAGAAGAATTGAAACAATATATTCCTGGTGAAGAATTATCCTGGGGATTTTCTGACCATCAAATTTTCAATTTTTTGCCAGATTTTATAGAAACGAAAACCAAATCTCCTTTTTTGCTGATGGTTTCAACTGTTGATACACACGCACCATTTACCTTGGCAAAAGATGAGGTGCCATATCAAGATGGCAACAACACACTGTTAAACGCATTTCACACCACTGATGACGCACTGTTCCAATTTTGGAATTTCTTTCGTGAAAGTCCCTTATATAAAAACACCATATTTATTGTTGTGGCTGACCATGCTGCTTTTCCATCAAAAAATCTTCAAGAAACATTTCCAGATGAATCAAAAAATTTGAGCTATTATGATGAAACAGTACATCTTTTGTATGTTCCTGATTCCGTTCTTCCCAAAGAAGTATCGTTCTATTCTTCTGGCATAGATTTTGCTCCGACTGTACTACATTTGTTGAACATTAATGTGCCAAATACATTTGAAGGTCATTCCATATTTGATGACCGAGACCAATACCAAAATATTCTCGGTATGCATGAACTCGGTTTATACATCAATCAAGAAGTGCAAAAAAAAGATGGTGAAAAAACGCGCAAAATAGATTATCATACGCCAGACAGCGTACTCTGCAAACAACAAACTGAATTAATCTCTTCTACCACACCCCTTACATTATGTGAATATTTTCAATTTTATAAATGGAAGCGGCAGATGTTAGAACAAGGACGCCTCTGGTTTCGACCCCAGGAATAATGGTATACTGAATGCATGAGCATTCAACGAATTCCGGCGTTAACCATCAACAAAAAAGGTGGAAATATTCTTCAGTTGAAAATTGATTCACCATTTTTATTACCACAATTTCAAATAAGTGAAAAAATGGTGATTGTATTACCTCCGCAAGCCATTGGTGGAAACCACATGCATCCTCGAACAGAAATATGTATTGCATTATCACCTGAATTACAATTATTTTGGCAAGAAAATGGCGTACTACATCAAGAAATGCTGTTTCATCCCGGTGAACTTGTGGCATATATCATTCCTTCACATCTTCCGCATGCAGTTGTAAATATTTCTAGAAAAAATGTGGCAAGTATGATAGAATATGCGAACAATACGCAACATGATGTTGAACATATTGAAATCGTTAGACCATTGTAATCATTAAATTATTGTGAGTGGGCAGTAGCTTCGTTCGATTGGGTGCCATTCAACTCAATGCAATAGCGCAAGCGTGCAGTGAGTGAATGGCCGCCCCTATAATCGAAACTAGCAGCACCCGCACACTACTAAGCCACTGTTTCAAAATAATTTACGCATTCCGCACAAATTATTTTGCAACAGTGCCTAAGGACGGTTAGCTCAGTTGGTTAGAGCGCACGATTCACATTCGTGAGGTCACAAGTTCAAATCTTGTACCGTCCACCACTAAAAATCATTCCACAATATCTGATTGGTTACTTCATGGTGATAAACGATTTCTGAACGCTTCACGTGCTTTCCTAATTCTTTGGGGCTTCGATCTGCAACGAATTGCTTGCGCAAAATGTATTTTTCTTTTGCGTCTTCTCCAAAAATTTCTGTCATAAAATTACTTGCTTTAAAGAGACGAATGGCAGTATATAAGTTATCGGGCAAAAAACGCACCCGATCTCTTGCTTTGGCATTTTTCTGTAACGGCTTTCCTTCTCTCCCTGTTTTTAATACAGAGTACAGTATACAATACGGATTTGCATCGGGCGCAACAGATCGTATTTCAATACGAGCAGATTTCTCATCTGCAATAGGAATACGAATCATTGCCCCTCTATCAATTGCAGAAACCATAATTTGATTCGGCGCTTCAAAGTGTGGATCAAGTCTTCGATATGCATTCACGCTCGAATTCAACACCATGCATAACTCTGGAGCATGATTGAGTAAACGCTGAATATAATTCCATGCATATGATGACAATCCATCTTTCCCTTTTGCATCATAAAACATGTTTTTCCCTTTTCTACTCACCGAAAAATTCATGTGCATACCACTGCCATTAATATTTGAAGTCGGCTTTGGTAAAAACGTGGCGGTCATTCCCATATTGTCAGCTATCTGACGGCAAATAATTTTATAGAGTTGTATTTGATCGCACGCGCTCAATGCATCAGTATACGAAAAATTGAGTTCAAACTGTGCTGGTGCAACCTCCGGATGATCTTTTTCATTTCCAAATCCCATTGCGCGCTGCGCCTCTGCTGCACGATCAATAAATTGTTTTAGTATTCCTAATGGCAATGAGTGATAATACCCACTGCTTGAAATAAGATCAAACCCCATATCTTCTGTATAGTGTTGCTCTGCATTTTTCCCATTCACTAAGAATCCTTCAATTTCAGGTGACACGTTAATCATTAATCCCTCTTTTTCTTTTAGCTGCTGTGTGTGTTCCTTAAGGCGCCCACGAAAATCTGATTCATGCTGCGTGAAATCTCTATTCAAAATATTAGCAAACAACAATACTTTTCCTGCTCCAAATACATCTGCAGGCAACCAACGAAAGCTGCTCCAATCAATTTTCAGACGTAAATCTGATTCTTTCTGTTCACTAAACCCTCGCACAGAAGATCCATCAAATGTTAAATTATTTTGTGCTTTAATAATTTGTTTTTTGTCATAATCTAACATATGAAACCGTCCTTCAATATCAGAAAAGGCAATTACCACTGCTTTAATTCGTTTTTCTTTTGCTAAATATGCCAAATATTCTTCCTGTAATTCTTGTTCACTCCCTTCCTGAGCCTTCTTTTTTGCTTTCAAATTCATTTCCTCCAACTCGCCATATGGTATCTCTAGAAATGATTTTATTTTTAAATCTTCCATAAATATTTTAATTCTGTTAAAAAATAATATAAATTTATATAAAAATAGTATAATATATTATAAAAATAATACAATAGAAGTTTTTTATATAGATAGGTAAGGTGAATAAAAAACGCTATACTTATTTCTATGAAACCTTTTTCTATACAGAAACTTGATACAAATCATGGCAGCGTCGTACTCCCTGTTTTTTTCCCAGATGCCACACGAGGCGCGGTAAAAGGAATTGATTCAGAAGATTTGGTACAGAGCAGAACAACCGGCCTGGTAGTAAATTCATATCACCTAGTATACAGATAGCACTCTGTAAGAAGT
>DATDUS010000083.1:0-3342 GCA_035290285.1 Patescibacteria group bacterium | reverse complement strand
TATACGCTTACTTCTGAAACCGATCTCACCAGTACTCCTCTTCCTTCCGGAGAATTGACTGGTGAAACAACTTATTATTGGCGTGTCGCGTACACAAATGCATTTGGAAATAGAAGCGCATACTCTGCTTGTACGTCATTTACCACTCTCCGTACAATGCCAACCTTCAGTGGCAGTATTGAAGATCAATCCATGAATGAAGATACACCTGTAATCAACGCATTCGATTTAGATGATTATTTTTTTGATACAGAAGGAGAAACTCTTTCGTTTAGTGCCGCTGTGGATGATTCTGCACATGTTACTGTGACAATTGAAGAAAATAATACAGTATCCTTTGACTCTAGCGAACATTGGTTTGGGAATACAACTCTTACGTTTATTGCCTGTGATACTGATAATGAATGTATTTCCTCAAATGAAATTACGCTCACTGTTCATTCAGTCAATGATTCCCCTACTGCTCCCACATCCGGCTTCTCGCCTGCAAACGATGCAACAACGAGTTCACTACAACCGACTATTTCATGGGACGCTGCAACAGATGTAGAAGATACAGCAGACCAACTTTTCTATGAACTACGGATTAGCACCTCTGCTTCCCCTGCAACGAACGCTAAACAAACACTCATCACTGAAGTCAATGAAATAAACACCCAACTCACTGACGCACTAGAAGATCTAACAACCTATTATTATGTAGTGCGTACTATTGATAGTGAGGAAGCAACTTCAAATTGGTCCAGTATTCAATCGTTTTCCACAAATGAAGGAAGAACTCCAAACATAACTCTCACAAAATCCATGGAGAATTTGAATACCAATTTTGCTCTTTCAGCTACTGGTAAAGCAATTTCACAAGTAACCGGCTGGCGACCAAATAGCATACAATTATCAGCAACTGCAACATTAGGCGTGAGTGTTGCAACGCTTGTTTCTTCATTTATTGGTTTATTGCTGCTGTTGAAAAATGTGGATAGTCGAAAAATTCTTGCTGTTATTATGCGCCATCCCGCTGTTGCATTCGCGACTATTGTTGACCGGCGTTCCAATGGAACATATGCTCAATCATACAGTGCATTTTGCCATTCTGTAGTGCCACTGGCACGAGCATTTCAAGTAAGTGGTATTGCCACTGTTTTATTTTTTGCATTCAATATTGCGGTACTTGCACATTCTCAAACCACTGAATCGACCATTGCCCCCGGAGACACTGTGCGTTTTACGGTTACGTATCAAAATTCTGGAGATGGATCAGCAACAAATGCCGTTTTTTCTGATCTTCTTCCAAGTGACATCACGTTAAATCAAGACTCTATTCAAATTGATGGTACGGACAATACAACCATTCTTTCGGCAGATACTTCATCATTTACTATTGCGTTAAATACTATTAGTCCCAGCACATCAGGCTCAGTAAGCTATGAAGGAACGTTGAATAATCCTGTCAGCACTACACCCCTAATCGCACCATCAGCATCTCTTTCAGCAAACGAATTAACCGGTAACACGATAGCATACTCAAACAGTATAACAGCTCAAGTAGCTTCTTCTACTACGACAATTACTGTAACAAATGCAGATGGAGAAGTGCTTCCAAACGTTGCTATAGAATTATACTTTGAATCCATCAGCAATACGACGAAAGTATATACGGAAAATACCAATAATAATGGACGAGTCAGCATTGCTGGTTTACGTGCCGGAAATTACTATGTCACAGCTGAAGCAGGAGACACTTATACTGCAGTAGAGCCTCAACGTATTTCTGTATCCTACAATCAAACAACTGCTGTATATATTGTGCTTTCATCCAGCAACAGCAATACAAACACCAATACGAACACAAATTCAAATATCAATGCAAACGAAAACACAAATATAAACACGAATCATAATACAAATACAGTTGTTCCCACAGAAACACCAAATTTACATAATACAAACACAGCAGAGAATGACAATGAAAATGATAACATAAATAAAAAACCACCGAAAAATAACGAAAATTCTCACTCAACGAATACTCCGATTATCGTTCCTCTTGATTTGCCCGTCACTTCAGAACAACGTGCATTCCTCGAACAATTACCTCCTCTGACAGAAAAAATAATAGAATTAACGAAAGAAGAAGAACAGCTGTTTCAAGAGACTGTAAAAAAAAGTATTCGTGAATTTGCTGAAAAAATTACCGTCAAAATTGGAGGTGAAGAAGCGCAAACAATGCGAGAAGAAGAGATGGTGTATTTCCGACGTCCACAATCATGTAGTGCTCGTACGTGGTTTGCAGAGCTTATTGGCAAAGAAGAGCCGGTGACGAATGATCAATTAATTTTTGATGGTGATATTGCATTACCGGAATTATTACAAAAAAAATTTGCAGAATCCGATGTGCCGATTCGGCTTCGAATAGTCATCTTTTCAGATCCATTGGTACAAATTGCAAAAATAAATGAAGGAGGAGAATGGCATATGGAATTTTCGATAGAAGCGCTTGGTGGCGATCAGCATATTGCGTTAGCGGAAGTTTCAGCAAACGGTGTTTCTTCTGGCATGGTGGAAATCACAAAATTCGCGGTTGACCAAAAACCGTGTGCTTCATGGACTCCATGGATTATCGTATTCAACCTCATTTTATTTAGTGGTATTGGATTATTACTCTATATACGTTACCGAAAAAAAAGAAAAAAGTTTCCGCCTACAATACCGCCACCACCCCAAGAACCTCATCTCACGGATAAAAAATGACTTACTTCTTTTTTTCTTTTACAAAACGAACTATATCTTTTCCAAAACGCTCTGCTGCTTTACCAGCATTTTTAAACCGTTTTTGTACTTCTTTGTCTTGAAAACGTTTCCCTAAAGTTTTTGCTGAGACCACTGCGCTTTGACCCAATTCCTTCGCTTTTTGTTTTAGCTTTGGATCATCAAATACTTCGGCGAGTGCTGCACCAAATTCTTTAAAAATGTCTGCAAAATTTTGAGATGTTTTTTGTTGTTTTTTCTTTTGTGGCATAGAGTATATTATTCAATTTTATTTATCCTTCTATTATAAAACAATCACACAAAATTTCCACTACACTATAAATCTACATTCAGTGCGATGCGTTGCATAGAAATAAGACACACTTCAATAAACTTCTCAAGCGGCATGTGTAATCCTTCTGCATTGCTACATTGTGCGACTTCATCACGCCTGGTTCCTGCGGCAAAGTTTGGTTCTTTTAAAAAACGCTTTAACACAGATTTCAATTGTACGTCTGCCAATTTTTTTGAAGGCAAAATAAGGGCAACAGCCATAATCAAACCTGTAATACTATCTGCGCAAAATATTGCCCACTG
>DATDUS010000082.1:0-3044 GCA_035290285.1 Patescibacteria group bacterium | reverse complement strand
TATTCTCCTGGCTCCATTTTGTGCTCTTTTGGCTGCAAATACTTCACACTTCCTCGACATAGCATGGCTATGCCTCGTCAGTGTTCAGCATTTTCGCACAAAATATCAACAAAATGTCCCTAGAAAAAAGATAATGGACAGGCTCTAAAAAAATAACCCTCATTTAAAGGGTTATTTTTGTGTGTGGGATAATCAATTATTCTGCTGGGTTTGCTGCTGTCCAATTATTTTCCCATACTTTGATGCGAATTTGAACCTTGGTCAATGTACGGCGTGATTTTGCAAAACCAATTGCTGCTTTTTGCATATTTTCTACATCGCCCTCATCGTCACCATCTTTTGCACTTTGATATAGTGCGTCAGCTTCATCATAATATGTTTGAGCTGTTGCTAACAATGTAGTAGCACGTGCAGTTTCATATCCAAGTTGATCATACATATCAACCGCTACTGTTGCAAGAGTTAAACTGTTGTCCAAATACACACGAGAGGCATTTGCTTTTACTTGAAGAAAATCTTGCACATTCTCTTTAAATGTATTTTTATAAGTGGTTAATTCCTCTTCTGTTAAATCGAGTTGCGTTTGTAATAAATCTTCTGCTTCATCGGCAGTAATTTCACTGTTACCGAGCTGTGTGTCAATAGTTTGAATTTGCTCATAGCGTGCACGCACAACTGAATTGACTGTCTGCACAGTTAAACGAAGGACGCGTTTTTCTTGTGTGCCTGCAACATATAAGTATGTCACATCTTTTTCTGCTTGAAGCAACGCAGTGTTGGCATCCATTAATAATTCTTCTGCTGTATCCATACGTTCTGCAACATATTCACCAGATTCTTTTAACTCCTGAAATTCGGTGATTGTTGTTTGGATAGATGTTGTTAAATTGGTTACTGCGTCTTGCAATTTTTCAGAAACCGTTGCAGCTTCTGCTTTTGGAGGCATTGTTACCAATGCTACAGCAAGGAAAAACCCTGCTAATGCGCCTACTTTTTTCATAGGTAAATATAATTAATTCTTATTATTTGTTATTATAGAATATGGATGAACAAAGAGCAATATGAATTTACATTACTAGTGTCGTTTGAGGGTTACACATGCATTTCTTCACGAAAATAATCACATATGATATGGTAGTGTTATGTTAAAACGAGAATATCGTGTCCTTCCAGAAGCGCCCGGCTTGCGAAAACTCATTGGCCCTAGTTTTATTTTGTTGGGTTTAGGTCTTGGATCTGGAGAAATTATTCTCTGGCCATATCTTGCCTCTAATTGGGGTCTGGGAATTGTATGGGGAGCATTTTTAGGGTTGTTCTTTCAATTTTTTATTAACATGGAAATTGAACGGTATAGCTTGGTACGTGGCGAAAGTGTATTTGTGGGATTAGCTCGTCGATGGCGATGGGTACCGTTGTGGCTGATTTTTTCAACACTTGTTGGGTTTGGCTGGCCTGGTATTATTGCTTCCTCAGCTTTTTTGTTTTCAAAAGTGTTTGGTGGAAACAGCACGATCGTCGCAATTATTTTTCTGATTCTTATTGGCGGAATCTTAAGTTTCGGAAAATATATTTATTCAACCGTAGAACATTTTTCTAAATATATCATTCTCATTGGTGTTCCATTCATCATTATTCTTGCTATTTGGCTTGCTGATGGTTCAGATTGGACAGCGCTTGCACAAGGTGTTATTGGAAAAGGAAATAACTTTTGGTTTTTACCCGCTGGAATTCCGATTGCTTCGTTTTTAGCGGCATTTGCCTTCAGTGGTGCAGGAGGTAATTTAAACCTCGCACAATCAGTCTATATTCGTGAAAAAGGATACGCAATGGGATATTTTATGGAAAAAACAAAAAGCTTGTTTGCCGGCTCAAAACAACAAATTGATTTGAACGGTTTTGAATTTCAGCCTACTGCAGAGAATATGAATCGATTTGCAGTGTGGTGGAAAAATGTAAATCGCGAACATGCAATTGTGTTTTGGTTTACTGGGCTTATCACGATCTTTTTATTGCTTCTCCTTGCTTTTACGACAACGTTCGGGTTGCCAGACAATGCTTCGGGCATTCAATTTGTCATAAATGAAGCACGAGTTATTGGAGAACAGACAATTCCGTTTATTGGTACGCTTTTTATACTCGTTACCGGACTCATGTTATTTTCTACACAATTTAGTATTATGGATTCCACAAGCCGTATCATGTCTGAAAATTATGCAGCGTTTAAAGCACGAAAAAATAAAGGTGCAAACCTTTCAAAATTATATTATTTCTTTTTGTGGGCACAAATTTTATTTAGTATTGTCGTGTTTGCTTTTGGCTTTAACCAGCCGTTTACGCTTCTCACTATTAGTGCGGTCATTAATGCCGTGTGTATGTTTGTGCACATTGGGTTAGTGAATGTTCTCAATTACAAAGAATTACCAAAAGAAATTCAACCGCTGTTGTGGCGACGTGTGATTATTTTGATTTCATTTCTCTTCTTTGGATTTTTCTCTGCAATGACTTTCTGGGATCAATTTTTGAAGTAATGTGTCGGGCTGCCGAGAATTGAACTCGGTCTACATCCACCCCATGGACGCGTACTACCGGTATACTACAGCCCGTAAACGTTGATTATTGTAGCACAAAAGGTATGTTGTATTCTATTGTCGCAATTGCTGAACGAAGCTCGAACTTATTCCCACGATCCACGATCAAAATTTTTTGCTTTTGTGTTTTTTTAACAAACTTGCCTAAAACTCGCTGGTTTTTATTCAAATAATTTGCCCACCTTATCAGTAGCATAATAATAAACTATCCTTCCGATTTTCTTTGAAATAACAAGCTCCTGTTTTTCCAATCCTTTTAAATCTTTCATAGCAGTAATTCGCGATGTTTCATAAACTTTTATATGAGATGATACTGATGTGGTAACATCTTTATTTTTATAAAAGTAGCGTAAAAGCTGTATTTGCCTATCGTTTAATTGATATGTATCTCTGGCGATTTTTGCCATTTTTGTATTTTCTTTCCATTTTCTTTCAGCATAAGCATCAAATTCCTTC
>DATDUS010000081.1:0-9107 GCA_035290285.1 Patescibacteria group bacterium | reverse complement strand
GCAGCATGGAAAGCTTATTATTCGCATGGAACAGAAATCTGAATTAAGAGGTTATGCGCCGCTAGTGAAAGCAGTTCAAGAATTGCATGTTGAATTTCCTCAAGAAATGGCTCTACTGCAGCCATTACTTATAGATGTGATGTTACGTGGAGGAATTGAGCGTGCACAACAGTTTTTTGAAGAACAGCCGGCGCTTTTTGATGCTCTAAAAGATATTTGTGATTTGGATGTTTATCCAAATATAGATGAATATTCAGCGGCTTTGACACGTTCTCATTATTAAATTTGTTGCAATATGCATTCTTTACCATAGAGTATTGAAACATGCTCTCTATTTGCACAAGCCATAACACATAAAGATTGATGCGAATGCATGAGACAGTATTAGGTGTATCCAATATGTACACTACGTTGAGTTATTTTTTCTGCATAATGACACTGCTTTTTTGCTTCATTAATAGTATATTAAAATTTATAATATTGCCATCTCTTGCATATGTATTCTGCAATGTTATAATTATAATAAAGTAAGAAAGGAGGTGAATAACAATGGCACGCGAATTAATTCCAAGAGATTTTTTTAGCAATTTTAGAATGCCGAGTCTATTCGAGGATGAGGATAATCGCTTTCTCTCCTTGCTTGATACACAACGCTCTTCAGGATTATCTGTTTCAGAAGATGATACACATGTTTATGTAGAAGCCGCTGTTCCGGGTATTGATCCAGAACAGGTAGAAGTAACATATGATAAAGGAATATTGTGGATTCGGGGGCAACAAAGTGAACAAAAGGAAGATCAAAAGCGCAAGTTTTATCGTAAAGCATCTCGTGCATGCTCATATCGAGTGATGATTCCAGGAAATATTGATGAATCAAAAGAGCCAGAAGCAACCTATAAAAATGGAGTAATGAATATTACTTTTAATAAAGTTGCTGAAGCACAACCGAAAAAAATTGCGATAAAAGTCAATAAATAAGAGAGCAGCTCTTATGCAAAAATGCTCGGCAATAGACCGAGATTTTTGTATTGAATATTTAATTTTGCTAAAAATGTCAGGAACGTTATAGTTTTTGTACAAATTGTCGGTGACTCTTTCTATGATTATGTGTATACTAAAATATAATGAGTAAAGAGTACCGTTATGTTACAACAAGGAAATCGTGCACCCATTTCAACCACTGTATTTGATGAAAAAGGAAAGTCGGTATCACTTCAACAATATCAAGGTTACTATGTGGTGTTATATTTTTACCCAAAAGATAACACACCAGGGTGTACCGTTGAAGCATGTAATTTTCGTGATGCAAATACAGAAATAGAACAATTAGGTGCTGTTATTATTGGTGTGAGTAAAGATTCGATTGCATCACATCAAAAATTTCAACAAAAACACGAGCTGAATTTTCCTCTTTGGTCGGATCCAGATCATACACTCATGCAAGCATTCGGCACATGGGGAAAACGTAAATTTGCCGGAGTTTCTTATGAAGGAACAGCTCGAGCCACATTTGTCATTGATCCAAAAGGAACAATTATACGAGTGTGGGAGAAAGTAACACCCGTAGGCCATGCAGAGGAAGTATTGAATTTTTTACGTACTGTCATAAAAAAATAAAGACATTGGACTTTCCGAAGCTCGGCGGAAAGGTACAAAAGTTCCTCAAAAGAAACGGTGAAAACCGCCTCAGTTTTATCTGTTTTTTTAAAATAAGTTAGTAGAGTGATAACATATGTTGGAATGTTTACTACCATATGAAGGATTTTTTGGGTGGTTTTTGCTTATTTTTTCCTGGATAGTCTTTATTGGAATAATCATATTTGCTATTTGGTACTACATTCATGAAGGGAAAAAGAAATAATAACTGTTTTATTATCCACGTTGTATTAAATAGGCCGTATATCCAATATATAATAAAATGAATATGATACCTTGCCAGCGATCTACTCGATGTTTTTTGCCCACAAACATAGCTAAAAATAACAGTACTGTTGCAGCAATACACACGCCCACATCAATATTTGCTTGAATATTAAAAGGCAGCGGTGTAATAGTGCTTGTTAAACCAAGAATCCATAATACATTGAAAATATTAGAACCAACCACGTTGCCAACTGCAATATCACTGTGTTTATGCAAGGCTGCAATAATACTCGTTGCTAATTCAGGTAGAGATGTGCCAATAGCAACAACGGTTAAACCAATAAGAGATTCAGAAAGACCGGCAATCAGCGCAAGCTCTGTTGCGTTATCAACGAGCAATTTTCCTCCAAAAAATAATGCCCCAATACCAACGATGCTAAACAGCACAGAAAGCCCGGTAGAATATTCTTTTACTTTTTCTACAGCCTCATTTTGCGCTTCTGAACGCATAAGGCTGAAAATATAATACATAAAAATGATAAACAAACTCATGAATGTAATGCCATCTGTTCTGGTGAGTATATTAAATGGTACACGATCAAACAGTGCATCATTTGCCATAACGAATACTAAAACAATTGCAAGAAGAGCAAACGGTATTTCTTTCCATACCGTACTTCGTTTCACTACTAAAGGAAAAATACTGGCCGATATACCAACAATAAGTAAGATATTTGCAATGTTACTTCCTATAATGTTCCCGATTGCTAAATCGGTTGTACCTGCTGTTGCGGAAAAAATGTTCACAATCAATTCAGGTGCAGAAGTACCAAAGGCAACGATCGTAAGTCCAATTACTAACGGAGAAATATGCATCTTACTTGCCAGGGATGAAGAGCCTCGTACTAACACTTCTGCACCAACAAGTAATATAGCTAAACCCACGAGTAATAAGAGAATAGGAAAAAGCATATGAATGAACCTTTATTTTTTATATGTTGCTAGTATAAAGCATTTTATATGATACTGTCTATATTTTATTCATCATAACGGATGAATGTTCAAATGTAGACATGTACACAGGGGAAGTATTGACATAAGTATTTTCTCGCCAGTATAATCCTTTTAGCTAACTACATTAAGTTTTTTATGCCACAAAACAAAACATACACGGTCGCGGATTTTATGCATACTGAAGCAACCCCTCTTCATGAAGGAGCTACGATGCAAGAAGCAGTACAACAAATGATTCGTTGTAAACGCAACGGTCTTATTATTATCAATGATGAAAAAAAAGTCGTTGGAATTCTGTCTATTTGGGATATCATTGAACACATTGTTCCTGATTATTTAGAAGAAGACAAGCACCTTGCATCATTTGAGGCTGCTGATGTATTTGGCCAACGTATTAAAGAAACTGCAAACGATCCTATCGCATCGTTTATGACAACCAAAGTACATACGGTTCAAGCAGACGATTCGCTCATGCAAGTTGCAACAATGCTTTCAGAATTTCGATTACGGCAATTGCCTATTGTTGATAACGATGGTGTATTAGTTGGGTCGATTAGCCGTACGGATGTGAAAATTGCTATTGGGAGGGTATTAGGTATTGATACACAAGAATAATCATTCATTTACTTATTTATGTTTTTGTTAGCAGTCGTTATTTTCGTTCTCACGTATGCGATTATTATTTCAGAAAAAATTCATCGTACGGTTGTTGCATTGGCAGGCGCGGCATTGCTTATTTTGCTTGGAGTATTAAATCAAGAAGCGGCGTTAGAGGGGGTTGATTTTAATACACTTGGATTGTTAATTGGCATGATGATTATTGTGGCTATTGCAAAGGAAAGTGGCATGTTTCAATACGTTGCTATCTGGGCGGCAAAGGTGGCAAAGGGGAAGCCAATCCCCATTTTCATTTTATTAGGAGCTATTACTGCTGTTTTTTCAGCGTTTTTAGATAACGTGACAACGGTATTGTTAATGGTGCCGGTCACGTTTGTCATTACCCATAACTTGAAACTGAATCCGAAAATGTTCTTAATTGGCACTATTTTACTTTCTAACGTTGGTGGTGCAGCAACACTCATTGGAGATCCACCAAACATTTTAATTGGAAGTGCTGCAGGGTTATCATTTAACGATTTTCTTTTCAATTTAGGTCCAGTTGTTGTAATAGTTTCAGCAGTTACCTTAGTATTACTGTATTTCAAATACCGAAAACATCTCGTCACAACTCCAGAAGCACAAGCACAAATATTGAAATTTAATCCCAAAGAAGCAATTACTGATAAGCCTCTTCTCATTAAATCGCTCATTGTATTAGGGGTTGTATTGGTTGGATTTTTTACACATAGCATGACGCATTTAGAAGGTGCGACGATTGCACTTGCTGGGGCAGCGTTACTATTATTGCTTACCATGAATGAACCGGAAAATCCGTTACGGGAAGTAGAATGGACAACTATTTTTTTCTTTATCGGATTATTTATCCTTGTACGCGGAATGGAAGAAGTTGGCGCAATTCATATATTAGCGGAAAAAATGTTAGAATTAACAAAAGGGGATTTAACTGTTACAACACTGACCGTTTTGTGGGCTTCTGGCGTTTTTTCAGCCATTGTTGATAATATTCCATTTGTGGCAACCATGATTCCTTTGATACACAATATGGGTGAAATTTCCGGTATCGCCCTTGGACCACTATGGTGGGCCTTAGCATTAGGTGCTGATATTGGGGGCAATGCAACTATTGTTGGAGCATCTGCAAACGTTGTGGTGAGTGGTTTGGCAGCAAAAGAAGGGCATAAAATTGGGTTTGGAGAATATATGAAAGCAGCGCTTCCATTAACATTTGTTGGACTATTGATTTGTACTGGATATGTCTACATTCGATACCTGGCATAGATGAGCAGTACAGTGCCTAAATTACACGCATTATAGTATCGTACGGCAAATATTTATTGCTGTACGATACTCTTGAAAGCAGGGTTCATACTTGCAAGTTGCTTAATTCGGTGATATTATTTCGCTGCCTTGAATACTGAGGAGCGAACAAGCGGTACGTCTTTCAAAACGAAAGCGCTTCAATAGCAATGAATCAGTATTAATTAGAACGGTTTGAAGCCGTTTTTTACGTATTAAGTCACGTAAGTTATAAAAATATTACTCATTATATTTGTATGGATGCTCAAACAAACTTAACCATTTTATTTGCAGGTATCGTTGTCGCTTTTTTAGCGCTGGATCTTGGATATTTTAATCGAAAAAGTCATAAGATCGAATTTAAAGCCGCTTTATATCAATCGTTGTTTTGGATAGCAATATCTATCGTATTTGGCTTTTTGATTTTTGTGTATATAGGACGAGAAATGGCTGCAGAATTTCTCAGTGCGTATGTGACAGAAAAAATGCTTTCCGTTGATAACCTGTTTGTCATTATGCTTATTTTCAGTTTCTTTAAGCTGGAAGAGAAATATCATCATCGTGTACTGTTCTGGGGGATATTAGGTGCTATTGTTTTCCGTGGGATTTTTATCGGTGTTGGTGCATACATTATTGGTCAGTTCCATTGGGTGCTCTATATCTTTGGAGCTGTTTTATTATACACTGGCGTAAAATTGTTGCGTGAGAAAAAAGAAGAACACATCGATTTTAACAACAATCGAATTATACGCCTCGCACGGAAGTATTTACCATTTACCGCGAATCATCACAATGGGAAGTTTTTCTTTCGTGAGAACGGCAAGTTCATGTTTACTACACTTTTTATGGTGATGTTGTTAATTGAAGGTACAGATATCATTTTTGCTGTTGATTCGATACCAGCCGTATTTGCTATTTCACAAAATCCATTTATTGTGTATACCTCGAATATTTTTGCAATTATGGGGTTGAGAGCACTATTTTTTTTAATTGAGAGCGTGTTACATCGTTTTCATCATTTGCAAAAAGGTCTAGCATTTATATTGTTATTTATCGGATTAAAAATGCTTTCTGGAATAGTTGGGTTCCATGTGTCATCGTTAATATCGTTTGGTATTATTATGTTTGCACTTGCTACTTCGATTATATTATCCATTATTTTTCCAAAGAAAATTTAACGCAATTGTGTATAATATAAGTTGATACAAATATTAATCATCAACAAATATGATAGGTAAGTTACAGAACAGAAAAAAAGTTGGTCTTGCTTTAGGAAGTGGTTCAGCACGAGGACTTGCTCATGTTGGTGTGATTAAATCACTTATTAAGCACCATATTCCGATTGATTATCTTGCAGGCACCAGTATTGGTGCGTGGGTTGCTGTTTATTTTGCATTACATAAAGACATTGAAGAAGTAGAGGCAAAAATGGTAGGTTTTAAAAAAGAAAAATTACGAGCATTTTTTGAACCAACCTTGCGTGGTGGGTTCATTAAAGGAAAAAAGATTGAGAAATTGTTTTACGAATGGTTTGGGAATGTACATTTTAATCAGTTACTCATTCCAACTACTGTTGTTGCAACGGATTTAATTTCTGGAAAAGAAGTTGATATTGATTCTGGTCTTGTTGTTCCTGCAGTGCGAGCAAGCGTTTCTATTCCTGCTGTGTTTCAACCAGTTCAAATAGGTAAGCATTTATTGGTAGACGGTGCAATAACTAATGCCGTTCCGGATGATGTCGCAAAACGCATGGGTGCTGATGTGGTGATTGCCGTTAATCTGGATAAACATTTTATTCATCAAGAATTTAAAACCGACCGTCTATTATTAAGAAAAACAGTAACTCGCTCATTGGATATACTGCGGTATCATCTGACTGAGCATTCAACGAAAACAGCGCATATAATGATTGAACCGAAAATTGATTTATATTGGTTTTCGGGATGGAAACAATATTTTCAAGAAAATACTTCACAGCATATGGTGGATATTGGAGAACAAACTATGGATGAATATATTCCAGAAGTAAAACGACTTTTAGAGTAGGAAAGAGTATTGTCATTTTAACCATTAGCTATGAGACAGGCGTCGTTGTTTGAGATGACGTACAATATACCACACAATTGCGAGAATAACGAGAATAAGAATTGTCATGTCAAAGTCGTGTAATTTTTCCCGAATGAGTTCCCAGTTTTTTCCCATTTTTACACCGAGCCAAGTAAATAAAATACACCACGGCAAAGCCCCAAGAAATGTATAAAGAGAGAACGTTTTTACATTCATTTTAGCAATACCTGCAGGAAATGAAATATACGTTCGAATCACTGGTAGTAGACGTCCCACAAATACCATGAGTTCTCCACGTTTTGCAAACCAACGATCCGCAATATCCAAATCGTGTTTAGAAATCAGAAAATATTTTCCATATTTTTCAATGACTGGTCGCCCACCTTTCATGCCGATCCAATAGGCCAGAAGCGAACCAACCAAGTTACCAAACGCGCCTAAAAAAGAAACCACCCAGAAATTCATTTTTCCATCTGCAACGAGAAACCCAGAAAAGGGCATAATCACTTCTGAAGGCATAGGAATTCCACAGCTTTCCACAAGCATAAGAAGAAATACTCCTGGATATCCCATAAAATCAATAATACTGACAACAGTATGCGCGAGAATATCGATAATGGCTGAAATCATAAAAAATAAAAGGTTAAGTAATAACTGTGGTATTATATTTTTTGTAATCAAAAAAAGCAAGACTGATCCATAAAATACCCAAGTCACTATTTCAAAATAATTTACGCATTCTGCACTCATCTTCACGCCATCTTTGCCCAAAAAATTCCTCGAAATATCTTGATATTCCTTGAAATTTTTCGAACAAATCTGGCGCAAATCTCTGGCACGGACTGTACAAATTATTTTGCAACAGTGCCTAAGCTCGTCAACAAAGAAAGCTCATGCTACACTATACCTATGTTTTCTATTAGTGTAATTTTTCTATTTATTATTTTACTTCTGTTATGCGCTTGGACCATATATATTATTGTGCAACTTATATTATTATTAGTGAGTTTTAAACAAGATGTACCATATGTGCCATTAAGCCGATCATCTCTTCGCACAATTATTCGTTCACAGCTCTTAGATAATCGTCATACCATTGTAGATCTTGGTTGCGGAACAGGAACCATTCTTGCCGCTCTTACCAAGCACTATCCTGATGCAAAGCTGATAGGAGTTGAAAAAAATGCATGGGTTGTTCGAGCAGCGAAATTGCGTTGTTTATTTTGGCGTCGAAAACCGACGATCATGCAGGGGGACATGTTTGATTATTCACTGCAGCACGTAGATGCAGTAGTTGGATTTTGGGTTACGGATGTAATGAAATCGCTTCTTGAAAAATGTGCAAAAGAATGTAAAAAAGAGTGTATTATTATTGCCGCTGTTGTACACGAGAAGTTTAACCCACCAGATCATTTGGCGTTCGAAAAAAAACTGCTTCCCAATACGAAAAAGGTATGGGTCTATACGCGCATACCTCAATCATAATACTATTCTAAAATAGTGGTGAGAATGGTTACTGTGAATTCATCTTTTGGTTGAAGAAGACCGATACTTAACGTACGTTCACCTTTTGTTGCGCTATACGTTATTGTTCTGCCGTCCTCAGAAAATGCTTCTATTGCTGGTTCTGTACTCCATCCTTGCTTCTCTAATGCTTCTTCATACCAACTGTTGAGAGTATCAAAATCATCTATAGAAGTAAGTGAAACAATAAACCCATCTATTTCTGTTGTCGTTTCTTTTATTGTTGCATCAGGATACAGAGGAACATCTGTAGGAAAATTTTCAGGAATTATTTTGGCAGCTTCTCCATTGGTAGGAGGTACTATTGAAGAAGGAGTGGCATTATTATTGATTGGTTCGTTTATATTGATCGGCTGATTGTTTGCCATTGGAGAAACTGCAGGAGTGGATGCTCCACAGCCGACAATGATAGTGGAAATGAGTATGAGTTGGAGAGTAAGAAGTATTTTCATAAGAGAAGGATTAAAAGTTACCGTGATAATAAAAAGGTAGTATACTATAGTTTATCTATTAATAATAATTTTTAGCTCTATGTTTACTACTCTTCGTTGTTATTTTTCCGCTATTGTTGCTGTGAGTTTTTTTGTTGTTCCTTGCATAGTTTCTGCTCAAACAATTACTCAAAATGCCATTGTGGTTGGTTCAGGAAAGGGGAATGCTCCTGGATATCACAAAGGAGTAGTGAACTTATATGATCCAGTTGAAGGAACTATTTTGCTCTC
>DATDUS010000080.1:0-3408 GCA_035290285.1 Patescibacteria group bacterium | reverse complement strand
GGAATAGATTTAATAAAACCATGTGATTCAGGTAGTCCCACCACAGTTGAAACTGTTTTTGGATGAATGTGTAATTGAGAACAAAGCGTCATGATCGCGCGTTGAACTATTTGTACATCATGAATAATACTATTTCTCATGGCTCCTTCAGGTAAGGGGATAGAACCAAATTTTTTTATTGATTTTTTTCTTCCTCGGTGCTGCAAAAAAATCATGCGAATAATGTGATCGCTCATGTCTATGCCAATGGTATCGGTTGGATGAGTAAAAAAATACATATTATTCTTGATCTTTTTGTATTTCTTCCCACGAGATGAAGGAATATTCATCTTCGGTTGGAAATAACGGTGGAGGGGCATACGTTAAATCTGGATCATAGGTTGTTTCTGTTGTAGTATACCCACTAGTCACTGATCCGCCTTCTGTGGATACCCAGCTCCATGTCCACATGGTGTTGCTTATAATCACGCCGTATGTTTCTATTCTATCACGAATGGCATAGGTTTTATAGGGGTCTTTGGAAGTCTTTTTATAGCGGTACCGAAACACATGCCCGTTTACTGCCATGAGTGCCCCATCAATTTCTAACAATGTATCTGAACGCAGAGGAACAAGAATATCTTGCTGTGCAATCAGTCCGAGAGCATTTGTTCCATCACGCGCTGTATAGGTAATATCCTCTTGAATATAGATATCTGCACGAGGAAAAGAGCCGTCTGGTAATCGAGCAGCTGCAACGGTTACTCGGCCACGCACTTCGCCGCTTATCCATATATCGTCTTCTGCAAAAATAATGCCATTTACCGGTAACGGAATGTCTTGATATCCAGGAAGAGGAGACCAAGAATATTTTTCATTCGATTCATCTACCCATGCCATCCCATCATATCCGCTGACAGCACTATACACTGCGGTCACTGTATTCACATCAAACGTACCATCAGGTTGAAATTGAATAAAATAACCATATTGACCGGAATCGGGTAAATAGATTCCGGCTGTTTTTGCTTGGGTTTGTAAATTATCAAAATTTAAGAGAATAGCAGTAAAATCAATAGGAGTCACAGGAAAAGCCGCAGGAAAATGCCACAGTGCAGGATCTTCTCCCGAACCCCAAATACCGTCTCGAATAGTATCATTGGGATCATCGCATCCATGTTCAGCTCCGCAGATGTACGTTTCTTGAGCAGAGGTAAATATGGAATCACCCTCTCCATCCATACGCACGCCACCATTGGAATGCAATTGTCCGCTTATTTCTTCTCCTGCTCCAAACCACACATTACTATTTGTAATAAATGCATAATGCGTGAGCGAAGGTTTGCCATATCGTACGCGTGTTCGAGCCGAAGTGTTTGGTGCGGATTCTTGAACACCCTCTGATGTAATGGTTGCCACTGTTGAGCCGCTGGATGGAGGTGTAACAGCAATGGTATATTGACCAAAAATATCACCACGCAGATCAGTAAAGCTGTGAGTACCGGTATCTGTCATAAAATCATTTGGATCGTGTGCTAAGTGCCAGCGATAGTATTGCGTACCTGCTTCTGCAATATGAACTGATTGCACATATCTCATCTGTTGCTGTACGGCAGTATGTTGTACCATAATATAACTGAGGGTTGCTCCAAACATAAGTAAAAAAATGGAAGAAAAGAATAGTGTTAGAAGCAGAGCAGATCCAGCCATTTTTTGAGTGCAATTATGTGTAGTGCAAAACATATGTTTACAAGTTCTCTTTTAAATTTCGGAGCTGTGCAAACGCATTAAGTGTGCGCGTTTTTGGCACACGGTGTATATCCACATTTGTTTGAAGATGTATTTGAATCATGCGAATTACTGTTTTATCAATAGGATTGCTTAAAGGATTTTGCTCCATATTTTGTGGATATTGTTCATTAAAATAATAAAATATCGGTTCTGTACCATTTTGAATATAAGACGAAAATGTTGATACAATCTCATTTTCTTGATTATATTGTAGCGGTAAACCGGTCGGTTCAATAACTCCGCGACGTAAATTTGTTTCCTCCAGAAAATATCGTATACGTTCTACTGATTCATCTTTATCAACATCGCTAAAAAAAATAATTTCTTGCGCAGACACGCTTTCTAGTGGATAAGCGCCCGTATCAGCAGACGTTGCTTCTCTGAGTTCGCTCACCATCCGTTTTAGTGCGAGACGTGATTGCGTCACTGCTTCATTTTGTTGAGTAGTATATTCTTGCATACGAAGTGTGTTCATAACAAAGTCTGTTATGAGTACTACAAGAATTGTGAGAATGGCTGTGGTGATGAGTAGTTCGATTAATGTAAAGCCATGTGTTTTTGTAGCATGATGGTTTGAAGAGAAGTAACGCATAAAAAGTATTGCCTTGATTATTTACGGTGTGGCGGTTATTAATGAAATGATTTGTTGTGTATTTTCAAGAACGTCAATAGTACCCGTATACGGGGCAAATCCTTCTTTAGTGATTTCAATAGTATATGTGCCGAGTTCAAGGGGAGTAAAAAAAGTTTGTCCGAAATTATTCGTATTTTGTGTTTGATCATAAAGCAAAATAGTATGTGTAAGATGCACTTGCGCATCAGAAATTACTGTTTCATTGGCGTCTTCAACCGTAATTAATGCGGTTTGTTCAGCATGAGGAGCAGCGGAAATGGTGAGATCTACAGAAGAATTGGGCGCAAGAACCAATGGAATGTGCGGGCTACTGCCGGCAAAATCGAGTGTTGCGTCTTGCAGTGTAATGGTATAAATATCATGTTCCATAGCGCTTAATGTAATCGTCCCTGTTGCATCTGTGGTGAGTGTTGTATTGTATTTTGGAATATCGTTTCCTTCAAGATCTGTTCCAATACGCTTTTTACCAATAATACGTACAGGAATGTTTGCAAGTGATGTGTGAGTTGTATAGTCTTCTAGATGAATACGCAGCTCGCTTACCGTATCTATAGTAAATGTTTTTGTCGTAACTTCGGATTCAATAACCGTTAAATGATTCGGGTCAGGGTGAGGATTATGTATTTCATCAATAGAGTAGGTTTGTTCTGACGAATATCCATTTTTTGACACGGTAATTTGATATGCTTGTATAGCAGCCGGTGCTCCGGGTAAAATGAGCCGACCATCAGTATCTGTTTGTAAAGAAAGAGGAACAGCCGGTGTAACGGCAGTGTTTATAATTTCTATCGTTGCATTTGATAGAGGAGTAGCATCTGTAGAGTACACTTCAATCCATATTGTGCCACCGCCACTTGTTGTCTCTATTCCATTTGGAACAACCGTGGTAATGAGTATAACGGGTTGGTTTAAAAATTGATTTTCCCATGTTACTTCAACACGCGCTTTTTTATAATCTGTGTTGACTGTATCGCGCGGTATAGTTTGTATTGTTCCATCAAGAG
>DATDUS010000079.1:0-5820 GCA_035290285.1 Patescibacteria group bacterium | reverse complement strand
TGGCCAGCTGTTGGGGGCATGCCATACTCAAGTGCTTCTACAAAATCCATATCTGCCATTTGTGCTTCTTCATCGCCTTGGTCTCGTAATTTTTGTTGTGCTTCAAAACGACTGCGTTGGTCAATGGGGTCATTAAGCTCGCTGTATCCTTGTCCCACTTCAGAACCGGCAATAATAAAGTGGAACCGTTCAGTCACTTGCGGATTTGTTGGTGAAATTTTTGCCAGTGGAGATGTTATTTTTGGTTCATTAATGAGTATTGCAGGGCCGCCAATCTTTTTACGACAGTATTTCCAAAGCGAATCAATCAAGCGTTCTTTATTATGTACTTCATATTTTACATTCAACTCGCGTAATTTATCTTCAATTTCTTTTTCCGAAGCCTTCCAAATGTTCACGCCAGTTTGTTTTTCAATTTCTTCTGTGTAGTCAATTAACGGCCATTCTTTTGCAAAATCAATTTCAAATCCGCGAATAGAAAATTTCAATGTTTTAAACGTTTTTTCTGCAATATATCGGTAGCAATCACGCAAGAATGCATACATTTGTTCATAGTTGGCATAGGCCCAATAGGCTTCGCATTGCATATAGTCTTGCAAATGTTCTGGAGACATACCTTCGTTTCGAAATACTCGGCCTATTTCAAAAGTTTTATCAAAACCTGCAACCATGAGGCGTTTTTGCCATAATTCACCAGCTGAAATGCGTAAATACACATCCATATCAAGTGCATTGTGATGCGTGACAAACGGTCGTGCATCAGCGCCACCAGTAGTATTTTCTAAAACCGGTGTTTCTACTTCTAAAAAACCATGTTGCTGATGAAAATCGCGTACGGCATTCCAAAAAACAGAACGTTTTTCAATCATGTCACGAACTTTTGGGTTAAACAAAATATCGAGGTAGCGTTTTCTCAAGCGTTCTTCTTCATCTTGCAAACCATGCCATTTGTCCGGTAACGGACGCAGCGCTTTTGAAAGCAACGACCATTTTTTTACCATCACGCTTTTTTCACCTTTATGTGTGGTAAAACACATGCCTTCCACTTCAACAAAATCACCCATGTCAATGCTTTGAGTAAACAGTTTGTAACTTTCCACGCCTACTTCCTTTTTTGAAAGCGCAATTTGAATAGTGTTGCTGCCATCTTGTAGGTGAGCAAATGTAAGGTTGCCATGGCCACGCAGTGTTCGTAAGCGACCTGTGACTGTAAAAAGTTGTTGTTTTTCTACAAACGGTTCAAATTGTTCAAAGATTTGTTGTATGGTATGTGTACGGTGCGTTACAGCGGGGTAGGGATTAATGCCGAGTTCTTGAATGTGGTGAAGCCGTTTAATGCGTTCTTCGCGTTCGTTTGTAGGTTGTTCTGCCATAGAAAGCTAAATTATAACTGGTCGTATTTCTTTTAACTGTATCGTATTTTGTTGAGGTTGGCAAAAGGCTAGAGTTCGAGTGAACGAGTCTTGATCAATTCTTGTGTTCGGCTTAAAAACGCTTGTTTATCAATAGGTTGTGCTTCGCGTTCACCACGTTTGCGAACCATTAATTCTTTTGAAACCATTTCTTTGTCACCAATAACTAACATATATGGTGTTTTTAACTTTGCAGCTTTGCGAATTTTATTTCCAACCGTTTCGTCCGCATTATCTACTTCGACACGTAAACCCGCTTCTCGAAATTCAGAAGCAAGTGCATGACAATATGCTTGATGCGTCTCACCAACAGAAATAATAGCAACATGGAAAGGGGAAAGCCACAATGGAAATGCTCCAGCATAAAATTCGATTAAAAATGCAATAGTACGTTCTATGGCACCTACTGAAGATCGGTGAATGACAATAGGTTGTTTTTCTTTCCCATCAGAATCAACATACCGAATATTGAAACGTTGTGGTAAACAGAAATCATATTGAACAGTAAAAGCAGTGTCTTCTTTTCCTAATACATTTTTCATTTGCACATCAATTTTTGGTCCATAAAAAGCTGCTTCATTTTCTGCTTCATAATAAGGAGCGTCAATCTCTTGCAATACTTCTCGCAGCGCTTGCTCACCTCTATCCCACAGTTCATCATTTTTGAAATACTTTTTTTCATCATTTCGATCTCCTAGCGATAAACGATAACGATAATCAATACCGCGTTTAAATCCAAACACTGTTGCAAAATATTCAATTAAATCAATCACTTGTTTTATTTCATCTTTTGCCTTTTCTTCTTGTACAAAAATGTGTGAATCAGCCAAACAAAATCCACGTAAACGAATTAGCCCAGTCAGTTCGCCAGATTTTTCAAAGCGGTACAATTTAGCTAATTCCGCAATACGAAGCGGTAATTCTTTATAACTGTGCGGTTTGCTTTGGTACAGCATAAAGTGGTGCGGGCAAGTCATTGGGCGAAGAAGCATTTCTTCATCATCCATTTGAATAGGAGCATACATCGTGTCTTTATAATACGGGTAGTGCCCAGATGTTTTATACAGTTCAACACATCCTAAATCAGGAGTCATCACATGCGTATACCCACGTTTGATTTCTTCATCAGTGACCGCGCGTTCCAATTCTCTGCGGATAGTTGTGCCGCGTTCTGTAAATAATGGTAATCCTTTTCCAACTAAATCAGAAAATACAAATAAATCTAATTCACGACCTAATTTTCGATGGTCGCGTTTTTTTGCTTCTTCATGTCGTGTGATATAGTCATTGAGTTCATCTTTACTGCCAAATGCAACACCATATATGCGTGTCAGCATTTCATTTTTTTCATCGCCGCGCCAATAAGCACCAGAAATAGAAAGCAGTTTAAACGCTTTAATTTCTCCAGTGTTTTCGACATGCGGTCCTTTACATAAATCAACATATTTGTCACCTGTCCAATATACAGTAAGCGTATTGCCCTCTGCAGCCCATTGTTCTACCCATTCCAGTTTAAAGGGGTTATTCGCAAAGAGCTTTCGGGCTTCTTCAATAGATATTTCTTTGCGAATAATAGGCAAATTTGCTTTGATAATTTCCTTCATTTTTTTTTCGATTTTCGGCAAATCTTCCGGCGAAATAGGTTGATCCCATTTTGCATCATTGGCAAAGCCATCCTCAGAAATATGAGCAACCGCTAGTGTAATACGATCACCATATAACTCTTTGATCGCTTGCGCATATACATGTTCGCAAGAGTGTTTTATTTTTTCTTGTGTATCTTCATTCATATAATTGAAATTAAGGTGCTTGATAGAATAGAAATTGTTGAAAAGAGGAGAGGGGTTGCATGGATGCGGTCACTGTTGCATGAAGCGGTGGACGATCAACAATAATGTCTTGGGATTGTATAGAGGTAGGAAGAATATATACTGTGCCATATGGCACAAGTGCCCATGTAGTTACATTTTGTGCGTTTTGTTCATCATACAGTCGAATACGTGGTTCCAATTTTCCTGCATAATATCGAGTCATAAAGAATGCATTTGGATCGGTCATGATGATATGCGGAGCCTCGGTGTATGATCGTTGTAATTCTGCGCCAAAATCACGAAACCCTTCATTGGGTGGTAGAGGGGGAATACGCAAAATGACTGCAATATAAAGCATTGCGCTTACTGTTATTATTGTTTTGGAGCATGTACCAATGCATTGACTGATGAGTAGCATAATCCACATACCATAGGGTAACAAATATCGTTCAACATAGAGGTGAACACCCAACCATGATGTTATAATAATAAAAAGCAGAGGAGTTATGCCGGCAATGAATGTGAATTGAAATAAATTTTTTTGCCGGATGTTGAGCCGTCGATAACTGATGAAAATGGTGATAATCAATACACTGGTAAGCACGAAAGCGATAGATTGGGCAGAAATGGTAGAAAATAATTCATGCACAGGTGGTACACCCATGGCGTGCGTATCTACACCAAATAAAAATGCATATATGCTGCGAGGAATAAATGAGATGTGAGCAACCGGTATCCACCCAAGGCTTTTTGCACGTATCAGTTGAAATAAGAATCCGGTTAACCATGGAGAGAAAACAGCAATGGCAGGTAGTATTGTTAACAATTGTGTTTTGCAGAGCGCAGCAAATTGTGATCTTTTTTTAATGAGATGATGATTTTGGATCCAATACAAAATCATAAACAGATAGTATGAAATAATTCCAAATGCTGCAATATAATGCGTCATAAATGCGATCCCTGCAAATACGGAAAAGAAAAACCAATCTCGATTGAATCGAAAAGGGGAGGATGTGATCGCTCGAAAGAAAAATAATCCTGAAAAAAGCATCAGTACAGCAAGCAGTGTATACATGCGTGTTTCTTGAGAGTAACGAATAAAGAACGGGCTGACAGCAAATAAAAATGGTGCAATAAATAGTACGCGACGATGCGAGGAATGATATGCCATACGTAAAAACACATAGGAGAGAGGAATAAGCGCAATGCCAAAAAGTGTTGAGAAATTACGCAACGAAAAATCATTTGCACCAAAAATAGCGGACCATATTTTTAATACAGCATAATAAAAAAATGGATGTACATCCATTTCGATGTGATGCCACATAGTGCGCCAATCCAATTGAATAAGTAATCCTGAAAATGCTTCATCATACCAAAATTCGCGTGCTGTAAGTGATGAGAAACGCAACACTACTCCCATAATGGTAAGAATGAATACAATGATAAAAGGAGAATATTTTCTCATATATTATTTTGCATGTAAACGAAGAGAAAGGTGAAATGTTTTTTGTATATTTGATGCATGCTGTAAAATAATTTTTTTCTTTTTTATCACAATACGTTGCAAAGGATAGTTTAAAGAATAGGTTTTTTTAAAAAAGCGAGTTCGTTTGCCTTTTTTTAAACGAAATATTTTGATAGTATATGATGAGCTTTTTTGCGTTACACGTACAAGAATTTTTCGTTTCAATACAGTACCTTTTTTTTCATACGCTGTATTTGCAGCAGATGTGGTATTTTCAGGAGTAGGTGAAGGAGATGAAGAGTTGGAATTTGACGACGAATCAGAAGAAGGTGGATTATTTGAGTTGTTTGCTGATTGTTCAACGTCCGGATGAGTAAAGGAGCCATCAATTAACGATGTGCCAAGTAACATGAGCGATTGATTAAAGTATCGCCATTTGGAATCGGCTTCTTGCTTATTAAATGAGTTGTCTGTTGGATTCCAATAGGTATAAATTTCATCCACGAACTGCTGTTTTATCGTGTCTGGTTGTGATGAACCAAACGCTCCCGCTGCCCACATCGCAACAGACATTTCGTTGTGATATTGAATCGTATCTCCAGAAGGAATGCTATACATTTGTATACCGGTAACCCCATCTTTTGAGAGTACATAGCTGAGTACTTGATCTAAATATTCTTTTGCTCGTGGTTCATTATTCCATAGACTATCAATAGCAATACGCCATGGAACACGAATAGCATCATAGGTCATATCATGTGGTCTATTAGTATTTGTGACATCACCAAATTCATTACACCAATCTGGAATTAAACCATTAAACCGTTGCGCAACAGTTAAAAGAATTTCATATTGTTTATCAATAACACGTTGCCAATCATGGTCGGTCGTTTCATATTCATTAAATACACGGTACCATGCAGGGGAGAAGTAGGATAAATTGAGTTCTTGTGGGTTTCCACCGTAATCTCCGGGCCATAAATATCCATCCCCGGTCATATACGTAAAAATGCTGTGAATGAGCACTTGTGCTTTCTTCCCATACGCATCATTTTTTTTCCATTCACCGCGTTGCTGTTTTTTGTCAGCAAGGACTAATGCCATTGCCACATCTTCATCACCATCTGTT
>DATDUS010000078.1:0-3841 GCA_035290285.1 Patescibacteria group bacterium | reverse complement strand
CGTACATGTGATACACGTAATACAAACATTCCAACAACAAAACTCGTCAGTGTAGCAACAAAAACAAAAATCCATTGATCTTCTTTGAGCATTGCCCATATCAATGCGGAGAGTATACCAGCAACAAGAAATAGAATTTTTTTCTTGTAGAGATATTGAAGGCCACAATAGATGAGGGCAAGGAAAAATATTGGCATCCAATATTTCTCATGAAAGTAAAAATTGATTGCTGATTGGGTAAATGGATGAATGCTTAATAAAAAAGATGTTATCCCAATCACCCAATATGGGCGAGAAGTGTGAGAATAGTGGTGTGCAGCAATAGTTTTTGCAATAAGATAAAATAATATGCTGGGCAGAGTAATAAGCATGTATGGAACAATGGCAGCAAGCGTTGCTCCATGAAATCCTTTTCCAATCCAGTAAAATGGCGCTGTGAGGATCAGAGAAGAAAAATGTTGATGATCTAAAAAAATATTGTTGATCTGCATGACGGTAGATGTCGGAGTAGAAAAACGTGAAAGTAAATAAATCACCTGATCGAACAACCCATAATCAATAGCATTGGTCTGAAAAGACCAATGATTGAGTAGTGCTACAACGGCACAAATTGTTGAAAGCAAAAGCGAGAATCCGATGTTTCCCGCAAAACGGTAACGTATAGCAAGCGCAGAAAATTTGCGGTGTTTTGAAATACGCGCCAAAATTTTTTCAATTGGTCGAGACAAAGACCACGCAAGTGACCACCCCAATAGTACAGGTACTACAAATGCAAAATAGCTTTCTGAAGAACTATCGCCAAACAGAGCGCTGATCCAGGATCCTCGTTCAATCATTTCTGGCCAATGCCATCGTATGGCAGTAAAGGCCCAAGCGAGTGATGCAATACACAGCGCAGGTAATAGATCAGAAAAACGGATAGCACCAATGCTTGCAATGAGAATGTAAACGATAATAAAAAATGCGGTAATAACAATATGCGTCGTGCTTTGTTTCCAATATAAACAAAGCGGCATCAAGAGAATAGCACCAATAATACAAGAAGCGATTCGTTCCCTTTGTTGACTTAAAAAATGCGCCATGGTATCTCTGTACTATTTTTTTACGGTAAATATACTATAGAGCACATCACTTATTGGGCGCAATAGAGGGTAGAGAAAGCGTAATGGTGAGTAGAGTAAGCGAAGTCGAGTAATAGAAAGAAACATAACAAGACCCGTTTTCATAGGGTGCGAAATAGTCGAATTCGTATCGTCTTCCCATTCAATAGGCATTTCAAATATATGCCCACCAGCACGTTTTATATCGACCAAAAAATTCACATCGAATGCCATGTTCGAAATATTCAAATGTGGTAAAATTTTTGGGATGAGCTGTTTACGAATCACTTTCGCACCACATTGGGTATCTTTAATACCAAGGTGAAAATACAGGGCAACTATCACATGGAAGAGGCGGCTCATAATTTGGCGTTTCAGAGTGCGTTGTTGCACAACCGCTCCTTCAATCCAGCGAGAGCCGACAACACAGTCAATTGATGGGGTGAGTTCTAACGCTCCAAACAGCCGATGCATAATTTCTGGACGCGTTGAACCATCTGCATCCGTATACCCAACGAGGTTACCACGAGCAACTCGCAAACCTTCAATGATTGCGCCACCTTTTCCAATAGCATCAGAAAAATTGATGTAGTGAATATGTGAATTTTTTTTACACCATTGTTTCACTACATCTTCTGTTTTATCTTTACAGCCATTGAGCACAACAAGAATATCATAACGATTCCTATACTGCTTATTGTAATAGGTGCCATAGCGTAGCAATGTTTCAGCAATGCGCTTTTCTTCATTATACGCCGGAATGATGATGGTAATGTGTGGCGTTGATTGCATAATATTTTGAGTGGGGTTGGGCGCCATAGGGGAGGCTCCATTCAATGCGATAGCGCAGCGTGCAGTGAATGGAAAACCCGATGGCGACCCACCAGTATCATGAGTAGTCAATTTATACTTCAATAACCACAGGCAGAATCATGGGGCGGCGTTGAATTTTTTTAAACAAGAATTCTCCTAATTCATCACGTAACTTGTTTTTTAAATACATACCATTTGGTTTTTCTTCTGCTATTTTAGGCTGAACAATTTCAACAATCTTTTTGCGCGCTTCTTCTACAAATGTTTTATTTCCTTTCATGTAAATAAATCCACGAGACATAATGTCCGGAGAGCCAATCACTTTTCCATTATGACCATCAATAGTTATAATCACTACAAAGATTCCATCAGCAGCAAGAAGTTGTCGATCACGCAATACCACTTCTGAAACATCTCCCACCCCGAGGCCATCTACCATGACATAATCTGCTGGTAATTTTTCTTGTGTTAAGCGTCCTGCTCCACCAGCAAATTCAATAACCTGACCATTGGAAGTAATAAACAGCTTGTCTTCTTCCCAGCCTAATTCACGAGCCACACCAGCATTGCTATGAAGGAAATCATGATGCCCTTCAATCGGAACATAATACTTTGGTTTAACCATACGAAGAAGTAATTTAAGATCTTCTTGTTGTGCATGACCGCCTGCATGAACATCCATCATTTGATAATGGATAATCTTTGCACCTAAGCGCAATAATGTGTCTTTTAATGCTTGTACTGTTCGTTCATTTCCTGGAATAACTGAAGAAGAGAAAATAATAGTATCACCTTTTTCAATACGGAAGAATCGGTGTTCACCTGTTGCGATACGCATTAAAGAAGCGCCGCCTTCACCTTGTGCGCCAGTACCCACAATCATTACTTTGTGTGGTGGCAATTTTACAGCTTCTTGAGGGGTGATAATAGTTCGGGAATTGACTGTTAAGTACCCAAGTTGTTTTGCGATTTCTACGTTTGTTTTCATAGAATATCCTTCAAGTACTACATAGCGTTCTAGATCTTCTGCGGCCCACAATAACTGTTGAACACGGTTTAAGTTTGAAGCAAAAGTACTCACAATCACACGACCTTCCGCTTTTTCAATAATTTCTTCAATCGTTTTACCAATGTATCGTTCTGAAAGTTGGTGCCCTGGTTTTGAAGCGTTCGTTGAATCTGCAAGCAGTGCTAATACTCCTTCGTTCCCGAGGCGTGACAATTTTGCATAGTCAGTTACTTGATCTCCAATAGGAGTAAGATCAAATTTGAAATCTCCAGTATGAATCACCATGCCTTCCGGTGTACGAACAACAATGGCGAGTGAGTCCGGAACACTGTGGTTGATGCGGATAAATTCCACGACAAAATCTCCCAGTTTAAGTTGTCCATCAATATCTACTTCACGTAGATCGAGACGTGGTTTGTCTGGAAAATCGTCTTGGCGTTTTGCAATAATTCCCAATGTTAAGCGTGCAGAAAAAATTGGCGGATTATGAAGCATCGGTGCAATGTGTGGAATAGCACCAATGTGGTCAAGATGAGCATGTGTAATAATCATGCCGCGAATATTTTTTTCTTTTCCTTTAAGGTACGACACGTTTGGAATAATATAGTCGATTCCTGGCATGTCTTCGTCTGGAAATTGTAGACCACAATCAATAATGATAATGTCATTTCCATATTCAATCATGGTCATATTGCACCCGACTTCTTCAGTACCACCGAGTACGGCAATACGCAGTTTATTTGATGTGCCATTGCGTGGCCCCTGTTGTATTTGTGGTATGATTTGTTTTTCTTTCGATAATGTTGGTGCTTGTTTCCAGCTTTTGGACAAGTTTTTCATTACACGTTTTGGTCCATGGCCATGTGCTCCATGGGGTCTTCTGTTTTTTGTATGTGCAGCTTGCTGCTGCTTTGGATAT
>DATDUS010000077.1:0-5258 GCA_035290285.1 Patescibacteria group bacterium | reverse complement strand
ATAACAGCGCTCACATTACTAATTTTATTTCCTGCACCTTTCATTTTTGCAACAATATTTTTTACACCAGCAAATTCCATCACAATACGTACAGGACCCCCAGCAATAACACCTATACCAAGCTTTGCCGGCTTGAGCAATACTACCGCTCCCTTAAACTTTTGTTCTACTCGATGAGGAATAGTTCCATTCACAATTTTTACGTGAATAATACTTTTTTTTGCCTGTTCCGTCGCTTTTGCAACTGCCAATTGCACATCTGTACCTTTTGCAACACCCATGCCAACACGACCCTTTTTATCCCCAATGACTACACATGCACGAAAACTCATACGTTTTCCTCCGGCCATTACACGTGTTACACGTGCCAGATCAATAATCGTTGATTCAAATTCTTCCTTGGGCTTTTCTTCTCGTTTTTTTCTTCCTTTTCTCTGTCTGCCCCCTCCTCTTTGCATCGAACGATCAAAACTTCTTTGTTTTTGTTCTGGCCTTTCTTTTCCTCCGGGTGCTTGTACACTTTGACCTTGTGTAATGGCTGGTTTTTCTTTTGTCTTTTCTTGTGCTTTGTGCTCTTCTACCATATATGAATCGTTAAAATATTAACCCCAAAGATCGCGCTCCTTCTGCTACTGCTCGCACACGACCTTGATATCGATAGGCTCCACGATCAAAGACTACTGCTGTTATACCTTTTTCTTTTGCCTGTTTTGCAATGCGTTTTCCCACTTCTTGCGCATTTTCACTTTTTTTGCCCTTCAATTCACGATCATCCGCATATGCAAGAGTTTTTCCTACTGAATCATCAATAATTTGTGCAGAAATATGACGACTGGTTCGATGTACAGATAATCGTGGTTTTACAGAATTTCCGATAATACGTACTCGAACACGGTGTGCTCTTCGTGACTTCGCTTGTTGTTTATGTTGTTGCTTATTCATACGTGTCATGCTTTGTCTAATTACGCTTTACCTGATGTTGCGGCTTGTTTTCCGGCTTTTCTTCGAATATGTTCATCACTATATTTAATACCTTTGCCTTTATACGGTTCTGGTGGTCGAATTTTTCGAATTTGCGCTGTAAATTCCCCGACCTGTTGCTTATTCATGCCGGAAATAGTTAACACATTTTCTGCTACGTTGGCGGTAATTCCTTCTGGCAAATCAATAGAAATAGGATGAGAATATCCTGCTTTTACACCCAATTTTTTTCCAGAAAGATTCCACCCATAACCCACACCATTCACTTCCAACTTTTTCTCATATCCAGTTGTCACGCCAATAATCATGGCGCTGATCAATGATACAAATGTGCCCCACATTGCTTTTTGTTTTTTTATTTCTGCATCTTGTACTAAAACGCTCACGCCTTCTTTTGTGACTTCAACACGAATCCACGGATGAAGTATTTGCATTAATTCTCCTTTTGGTCCTTTCACTTTTATTGACTCATTTGCCACTGTTACAGTGACATTTTCGGGAATTTGAATTGGTCGTTTACCTATTCTTGACATACATTTAAAAAATTTCACATATTACTTCACCGCCGATTTTTTGCTTTCGAGCCTCATTATTTGTCATCAAACCTTTTGATGTAGAAATAATAGCTACACCTAATTTATCATACACATACGGCAGCTTATTTGCTCCAACATACACTCGCTTTCCCGGCTTACTCACACGGCGAATTGAATGAATAGCCGGTATTTTTCCAAAATATTTTAATGTCATCATTAATTCTTGATGACCATACACCTCTTCTTGTTTTACAGCTAAAATATAGCCGTGCGCAATAAGGATGTCGGCTAAGCGATGTTTCATTTTTGAATACGGAACGCTCACTTCTTTTTGTGCGACCATTTGAGCGTTGCGTATACGTGTAAACATGTCTGCAATTGGATCTGTCATATATTTCTATAAATTACCAGCTTGATTTTTTAACTCCAGGTATCTCCCCTTTACTTGCCAACTCTCGAAAACAGATACGACAGAGATCAAAATCTCTTATGTATCCATGATTTCTTCCGCATTTCCAGCATCGACGAATAATGCGAGTAGAATATTTTGGTCGAAGACGAGAACGTTTTGCTCTGATAATGAGTGATTTTTTTGCCATACCTTATTTCGCTTGTTTTTTAGTGTCGCTCTCTTGCTTCTCAAACGGGAACCCTAATAGTTGAAGAAGAAGCCTTCCTTCATTATCTGTCTTTGCTGTAGTAATGATGTTTACCTCTAACCCAATAATACGTTCAATTTCATCTGATGAAATTTCCGGAAAGACAATATGTTCAGAAAAACCAAGAGAATAATTCCCCTGCCCATCAAATGCAGTATTTGATACACCACGAAAATCTCTCACACGCGGAAGAGCTACGTGAATCAACTTGTCTAGAAATGCGAACATACGTTCTCCGCGCAATGTTACTTTTGCCCCAACAACCATTCCCTGCTTGATTTTAAAGTTCGAAATAGATTTTTTTGCCAGAGTTTTTACCGGTCGCTGAGAAGATATGCGCGCCAATACATCCACTGCAGTGTCTACATACTGCTGTTCTTGAATGGATTTACCTAAGCCTGCATTCAGTACAATTTTTTCTATGCGAGGTACGGCATGTCTATTTTTCACTCCTAACTGTTCCTGTAATTTAGGAAGAACTTCTTTTGTATATTTTTCTTCAAGTCGATTCATATGCTCTTAAAAGGTTTCTTTACATTTTTTACATTGGCGATGTTTTTGTGTTTCGCCTGTCGTTCCTTTACTCAAGGAATATCCTACGCGTGTTGCTTTATTACATTTTGGGCATATCAATGCAACCTTTGAAATTTGTAATGGCCCAAAAAATTCAATGCGCTGACCTTTTTCTCCCTTTTTTTTAGAAGAAAAATGTTTCACCATTTTATTCACACCATCAACAACAACCTGCTGATCTTTGGGTAATACTTGAGTAATAGCTCCAGATTTACCTGCATCTTTGCCACGCAATACTTTTACTTTGTCTCCTTTTTTTATACGTAGTGTGTTCATAGTTCTATAATACTTCAGGTGCTAATGAAGCGATTTTATTAAAGCCTCGCAATTTTATTTCACGTGCTATTGGACCAAAAATACGAGTGCCTTTTGGTTCCCCACTTTTTTCTACAATCACGCATGCATTTTCGCTAAATCGAATGTAGGAACCATCAGCTCTACGTAATTCTTTTTTTTGGCGTACAATAACCGCCTTTAACACATCACTTTTTTTGACCATTCCATGAGGCTGAGCTTGTTTTACTGCAACAGTAATTGTATCACCAATATAGGCATAACGGCGTTTATGACCACCAAGTACCTTAATACATTCCACCATTTGTGCGCCGGTATTATCTGCTACGCGTAATTTTGTTCTGAATTGAATCATATACTCTTATTCTTCCATTAAATTATCTATTGGCGATATGTTACACTCCATTTCTTCAATTTACTCATTGGTCTGCATTCCTTAAATTCAACAGTATCTCCCACATTATATTGTTCTTTCGGATCATGAACATGAAACTTTCGTGTTACCGAATACGATTTGCCATATAATCGATGCTTCAGAATTCTTTTCACAGACACAACAATTGTTTTTGTGTTATTCTTTGAGAGTACTACCCCTTCTAAACATCTTCCCGTATTCTTATTCTGTATTGTACTATTTGATTGATGTTCTGTCATACATTTATGATTTGGTTGGTTCAATAACATTTTTTGTTGCTGCACGTCGACGTACTTCGTTTAAAATGCGTGCAATATTTTTGCGTACTACCTGTATTTCATGTACATTCTTTAACTGCGAATTCGCAGCCTGAAAACGTAATTGTTGCAGTTGCTCCTGAAAATCACGAAGCTTCGTCTGTAATTCTGTTTCTGATTGTTTTTCAATTTCTTTTTTCATATCCATAAATCGTACTCATTATTTTCGCACAAATTTAGTTTTCACTGGTAGTTTGTGAGAAGCAAGGCGTAACGCCTCTTTCGCATCAACTTCAGATACTCCATCGATTTCAAACAATACTACACCCGGTTTCACGACTACAACATAATGATCTACCGCGCCCTTTCCACCACCCATACGAATTTCTCCACCTTTCAATGTAACCGGTCGTTGCGGAAAAATACGTACCCAAATCTTTCCACCACGCTGAACGAATCGTGTCATTGCACGACGAGCTGCTTCAATTTGTCGCGCAGTGACCCATGATGCCTCCAATGATTTCAATCCAAATTGACCAAATGCAATCGTTGTTTTTCTGGTGGCAAATCCAGGATTTTTTGGTATTGGCGGGTTGTGCCATTTACGATGTTTTACTTTTTTCGGTATCAACATACAACGTATTAGTTATTTTCTGGCTGCTTTTTCTTTTCTGAAACTGTACCAGGATTGATTGATTGAACTTCCTTTTCCTTTTGAACATCAACTCTCTTGCGTAATATCAACCGTTCTCCTCCTGTGTGCAACTGCTTTCTCTTGGAATGAGGTACATACTGTTTTTTCTTTTTTGTTTCTTGAAGATCTTCTTCGGAAAACACTTCTCCCTTATAAATCCATACCTTTATGCCAATAATTCCATATACGGTATATGCAACACCACGACTATAATCAATATTCGCGCGTAATGTTTGGAGTGGAAGACGACCCTGAGTAAGTGTTTCAGTACGCGCAATATCAGATCCATTTAACCGACCAGAAACACGTACTTTAGAACCTTTGGCACCTGCGCGCATTACTTGTCCAATAGCACGTTTCATTGCTCGACGAAATGGAACACGTTGTTCAATTTGATCACGAATGTTTTGATACACTAATTCCGAATTTAAATCAGCTTCCGGTACTTCTTGAATAGTAATCGTGATTTTTATTTTTTCACTTCCAAAGAATTCTTTTTTCATTCTTTTTTTCAGCTCATCAATGAAAGCACCGCCACGACCAATCACAACGCCTGGTTTTGAAGTATGAATAATGACGACAAGATCACCCAACGCTCGCTCTATTTCAATGCGCGCAACCCCACCATCGCGAAATTTTTTGCGAATGAGTTGGCGTATTTGTACATCTTTTTGCAAATTTTTTGCAAAATCTTGTTTGGACGCAAACCAACGCGACGGATATTGAAATGTCGTATTTGTTCTGAATGCTCGTGGATTAACTTTTGATCCCATACAACCTTGCTAATATATATTATTTAATTTCTTTGGTTTTACTCACTTTTTTTGAAATTTCTTTCTGTTTTGCCGG
>DATDUS010000076.1:0-5298 GCA_035290285.1 Patescibacteria group bacterium | reverse complement strand
ATAGATATCGTGCATGTACCAAAATTGGGATACATTGTCACTTAAACAGTTACCTGACCATTCTACACCAGAGGAGGCTGTAGAATGGAAACGACATGTGCACAATTTTCACTACACCTATTTCATGGTCTCAAGTGAATGATGAAATAGGTATAATAACTATCCAGAAATGGCTGAGGTTATTTTAAAGCACAACATAAACGCTGTACCTCTATTTATACGTTTTGAATAAAGAATTATTTGTTATCATTGACGGTGACCCAAATCATTCGTTACTACCATAATTTTATGAACGCATTGCACAAAGATTCAAATCATCATGCAGCATCAGAACAGAGTGTCACGCATACAGAGCATCAACAGGTCGAGCTCTCCAAAAGTGTTGGAGCCTTAGTCTTTAATCAACATTTGCACGTTTTACTTATTTTCCAACAAAAAAATCGATATTGGGAATACCCAAAGGGAAAAGTAGAAGCAGGAGAACGTGAGTTTGATACACTTCGTCGTGAAATTTTTGAAGAAACAGGTATTCAACATTTTCATTTAGTGAAAGGTTTTCGAAAATCTATGTATTATGATTTTCATTATAAAGGGCGCTTGATTCGCCGTAAAGTTGTGTATTATTTAATGACAACGCGTGATCGGGTGCGTATTTCGAAAGAGCACGCACGGTATGCGTGGCTTCCTGCTGATCGAGCAAAAAAAAGACTCAAGCATCAAAATCAAATTGTCTTAATTGATGAAGCAATTAAACGTATTCGCGATGAACAACAATCACAACGATAGTAAACAATATCAGTGGAAAATTGCTTCTACTGTACCATCAGAAATAACAGCTCGCTTTCCAGAGTGGAACATCGTCACTGCTCAATTATTATATAATCGTCAACTGACCACACAAGAAGATGTGGATCATTTTGTATTGCCGGATTATGGACAAGATCAACATGATCCGTTTTTATTTCGCGACATGAAGAAAGTAGTGGCACGTATTAAACAGGCGGTTCTAAAAAAACAAAAAATAGTTATTCATGGTGATTACGATGCAGATGGTGTATGTGGTTCGGCTGTCCTCTATAAAACACTTCAAAAAATTGGCGCAGATGTGAGTGTGTATTTACCACATCGTGACACAGAAGGGTATGGATTAAATTTGAATACTATTCAAACTCTTGCTGATGCTGGAACACACTTAGTGATTACTGTTGATTGTGGTACTTCAAATAAAAAGGAAATTGCAAAAGCAGTTGAATTGGGAATGGACGTTATTGTGACAGACCACCATTCTGAACCGCCTGAACTTCCGAAAGAGGCCTGTGCAATGTTAAATCCGAAATTATCACAGGAAACATACCCATTTCGTTTTTTGGCGGGTGTTGGAGTATCCTTTAAACTCTGCCAAGCATTAATACGAGAGTATGCGCTTGGTGAAGCATTTGAAAAATGGCTACTGGATTTAGTTGCAATAAGTACAGTGACAGATTTTGTTCCATTGATTGGAGAGAATCGTGTGTTCGTGAAGTATGGTTTAGTCGTGATGAAAAAAAATCTACGCCCAGGGTTGCGACAATTATTTTCTCAGATGAATGTAGAAGTAAAAACGGTTTCTTGCGAAACCATTTTATTTAAAGTAGGGCCACATATTAATGCAGCCGGTAGAATGAAACATGCGAATGCGGCGTTTGAAATGTTGGTAGAGGAAAATGAAGAACAGGCAGCGTTATTAGCGGCAAATATTGTGCAAGCAAACAAAGAACGTCAACGCGTTTCTGCGCAAATGTCAAAAAGAGCATTGGAACAAGCTGAATTGCAAAAAAATGAATTTGTTATTATTGTAGAAATTGATGATTGTCCAATTGGGTTAGTGGGATTGGTAGCTGGTAAAGTTGCTTCTACGTATCATCGGCCAACATTTGTAGTGGGAAGAATGGGTGAGGAAATTGCTGGTTCTGGTCGCTCGATTGAGCAATTTGATTTAATTGATCACATGCATGCACTTGATAGATTATTTGCAAAATATGGAGGACACCCGATGGCCTGTGGTTTTACGATAAAAAATGCGCAAGCGTTTGAGCAGTTTAAAGCACAAATGCGAGAGCGAGCTTCAGCACAATTGGCATCAACCGATTTACGAAAAATATTGAATATTGAAATGGTGTTAGAGTTGTCTTTGGTTGATTGGAAATTGATTGATGTGGTTGAACAATTTTCACCTTATGGAGAGGGAAATCCAGAACCGACGTTTGTTTCTTATGGGGTGCGAATTGAAGATATTGCATTTATTGGAAAAAATAGTGACCATGTACGTTTGGTGGTTTCGCAAGGCAATGTACGAAAAAAATGTATTGGGTTCGGCTTTGGAAAAGAGTGGTATAAGCAGTTGCATATAGGAGATATTATTGATGTTACCTATCATGTTGGAGTGAATGAGTGGAATGGGAATCGAGAAATTCAATTATTATTACAAGATATTCAAAAAAATGTATGAAATATATTGTATATACTGATGGAGGCGCTCGTGGAAATCCAGGGCCTGCTGGCATTGGGGCGGTAATTTATAACATTTCGGGTGAGGTGATTGCGGAAGTTTCTGAATATATTGGAAAGTCGACAAACAACGATGCAGAGTATCGAGCATTACTTACGGCGTTGCGGAAAGTACACGAGTTGGGCAACGCAACAGAAGTAGAATGTTTTTTGGATAGTCAGTTGGTAGTACGACAAATGAACAGAGAATATAAAGTGAAAGATGCAAACCTTGCTTCACTTTTTGTGCAAGTACATGCTGTGATTTTACATCTGGGACAAGTGCATTTTGTGCATGTCCCGCGGGAGAAAAATAAAGAAGCTGATCGATTGGTCAACCGTGCTATTGATAGTGTTACTTCATGATGCAGAAATTGTCGTTTCGAACAGGCAGAGTTACATTTTTGATGAGTTTTGGTATACTATACTGAATAATAAATAATTATATGATATGCAGAATAAAAATGTGTTTATTGCGTGCTGTATTTTAGCATTACTTGCCATGAATGTAGGAGGTTTATGGTTTATCTATCAATCTCGTGATAGTGACACTACATTGAAGAATACCAATGCTCCAATTGATATTTTTTCTACACAAAAAAATGCGTCAGAGTTGAAAGCATTTTCTTCTGCAGAAGAATATACAGCATATATTGCAGACGCACATGATTTACAGGGGAATGGATATAGTTCATTTACCAATTCGTTGTCTACAGTTACCCCACAAGTTGTTTCCACAACTCTTGGCGCAGCAGAAACACTTGATACATCTGCAGTAAAAAGTGCATCACGCACTACGATTGACCGTTTTTCTTCGACAAATGTTCAAGTGGAGGGAATAGACGAACCGGATATTATTAAAACAGATGGAGAGCAGTTGTATCTTTCTTCAGAATATCGATTTTATTATCGAACGATGAGCAGTCGACCAATGATAGATATTGTTGAAAATGGTATGCCGTCGGAAAAAACACATATTATTCAAGCACTTCCACTCGATAAACTGGGCATTTCTTCTTCAGTGGATGAAAGTGGAGAACTTCTTTTACAAGGAACGACTCTATTGGTTATTTCTGCAGGGAAAATTGTGGGGTTTGACGCACAAGATCCAACTTCTCCCAAAAAAATATGGACCATGGAATTTTCAGACAATACAGCATATGAAAGCGCTCGATTGCTCAATGGTACATTATATCTCATTACAAAAACGGCAGTCAGTGAAAGTCAGCCATGTCCATTAGAACCGATGAAAATGGACGGGGTAGGAGTTCGTGTAGAATGTCAATCTATTTATCATCCAGTACAAGTAATTGCTGCAGATTCGACTTATACCGTTATGCATATTGAAATCGCAACAGGAAAAGTGCAAAAGCAAATTGCTATGATTGGCTCACCAGATAATTCAGTGTTGTACATGTCTCCTGATAATCTGTACCTCAGTTACGCGTCTGCGGTTGACTTATTTTCTGTTATGTATGATTTTTTTACAACAGATGGAAAAGGATTATTTCCAGATACTGTGGTACAAAAATTGAAAAAAGTAAAAGAATATGATCTTTCTCTTGCAGCAAAAATGATGGAATTTGGTTCAATTATGGAAGATTACCAACGATCTCTTTCTGATGATGAGCGATTACGTCTTGAAAATGAAGGTGAAAATCGAATGCATCAATATATGTCTGTTCATAAACGAGAAGTAATTACATCGGCAATTTCAAAAATTTCTCTTGATACATTTACAGTTACAGCAACTACTACTGTCCCCGGGACATTGTTGAATCAATTTTCGTTAGATGAGTATCAAAATAATTTACGTGTTACCACAACTGTAGACAATATGGGAATCTTTGGGTTTGATATAAGTACAGAATCAGTGAATGACTTATATGTTTTGGATTCAGGTCTGCAAATTGTTGGCAAAGTAGAAGACCTTGGCGCCGGTGAAAAAATTTACTCTGCTCGATTTATTGGGGATAAAGGATATCTCGTCACATTTCGACAAACAGATCCATTTTATGTATTCGATTTATCTGATCCAAAGAATCCGCAAAAAACAGGGGAGTTAAAAATTCCAGGGTACTCTTCTTATTTACATCCTATTTCTGATACGTTGATACTTGGTGTTGGAAAAGAAAATTCGAAAGTGAAATTATCGCTCTTTGATGTTTCAGATCCGAAAAATCCGCAAGAAGTTTCAAAATATATATTGGATGAATATTGGTCAGACGCTCTCAATACGCAGCATGCATTTTTGCAAGACGAAAAACATCAAGTATTTTTTATTCCAGGCAGTCAAGGAGCGTATGTGTTTTCATATGCAGAAAATACGTTAGAATTAAAAGTTGCTGTGAGCGAAACGCAAGCAAGACGCGCAATATATATTAATGATGCTCTATACATTGTGACAGATGATAAAATAGTTGTTTTATCAGAAACTGATTGGAAACAAGTGGCATCTTTGGATTTGGAATAAATTGCGAAAGTAGCACGTATAAGCGGGTGACAGACAGCCCACCGAGGGAAGCACCATTTCAATTCAATGCAATAGCGTAGCGTGCAGTGAATTGAATGGATGCTTCCGCGTAGGCTTTCACCCGCTTATACGTTGAGTCCTTGCTTTCGTTTCTCTGCTAACCAGTATGATTCTTGACGGCACAATTTGTGTGCATCGTCCTTATTGATGAGTAATTGTTTTATAGCTTCTTCTAAAAAGATGCCACCTTGTGATCCTTTTACGAGTACAAGCGCACCCTGCGCAATGCGCGTACGCAG
>DATDUS010000075.1:0-2231 GCA_035290285.1 Patescibacteria group bacterium | reverse complement strand
ATATTCCCAAAATAGAAATACAAGAAAAAGATGTAGCGATTGGTGTTGCATTTATACAACAAATGACAAAACCGTTTCGTGCCACACAATATCGTGATACCTATAAAGAAGAATTATTGCATATGATTCAAGAAAAAGTGAAAGGCAAAGAACAAAAAATAACGAAAAAACAAAAACCAAAACCCACAAAAAATGAAGAACTTATTCCTTTACTCGAAAAAAGCCTTCACCGAGAAAAAATTCAATAATTTTTACATTTTCTATTCATGTGCTATGATGCATAACAGTAATGAAATAATTATTAATATATCTTTGGGTGGCGTGTAATTCGCCAATCGGACGTATAGCCGTCGACTCTGCCTGTGCAGAGATGACCATGTGAAATTCATGAGCCGACCGTATAGTCGGGATCCTGCAATCATGCAGGAGTCGCATACAGCGACGAAAAAGCATATGAAACATACATCTTCTATTGGCTCTTTTGCTGTCATGGGCGCAGCAATACTCTGGAGCCTTGATGGGTTGCTTCGAAGGCAGCTCTTTACTTTGCCTTCCCCTGTGGTGGTTTTTTGGGAACACCTGTTGGGGCTTATTGTGCTGCTCCCCTTGTGTGTCATCAGTATCCGCGCATTTAAAAAGCTCACAAAAAAGCAATGGATCTCTATTATTGTAGTTTCTTTGCTTTCGGGTGCTCTTGGTACTATGTTCTATACAAAAGCTCTGGCACAAGTGCAATTCATGCCGTTTTCTGTAGTCGTTTTACTTCAACAGCTTCAGCCATTGTTTGCCATTAGTGCTGCAGGATTACTACTAAAAGAACCCATTACAAAAAAATTCCTTCTTCTGGCTATAGTAGCACTCATTGCTGCCTATTTGGTATCCTTTCCTGATATGCGCGTCAATTTTGCAACTGGCAAAGGAACAGCATTTGCCGCTCTGCTTGCTATTGGCGCTGCTGCAAGTTGGGGCGCCTCAACTGCGCTCTCAAAATATACGCTGAAAAAGACATCCTTTCTCCACGTAACTGCAGCTCGCTTCGCTTTTACTCCTCTATTTGCATTTCTCATTATTCTTCTCACAAGCGATATGCCCGCACTTGGTGCCGTTACTGTTTTTCAATGGAAATATCTTCTCGCCATTACCTTTTCTACCGGCCTTATGGCGCTTGCTATGTATTATTTTGGATTACAGCGTATTCCTGCATCACGCTCCACTATTCTGGAACTGACATGGCCAATATCCGCAATACTCGTAGGCTACTTCTTTTTACATGAATCATTAACAGTAACTCAATGGATTGGGTCAATAGTGCTGATTATGACAATGGTTGCGATAGTAAAAGATGCGCGTGTGGTTGAGATGCGCCACCGCTCACTTTAGGAACTGAAGATATCGCTGTTGCATAACTCTTTGAAATTGCTCAAATGTTTCATATAATTCTGCATGTATACCAACTGATTGAGCAACTTGTACATGAACGAGTGCATCATCCCAAAACACTATTTGTGTCTTTGAGCTATCCGGTAGAGCTGTAATAATATGTTGAAAAAAATCCTGCGAACGTTTTGTATAGCCAATAGTACACGAACAAAATACTGCATCAAAAAACTTCTCAAATTGTAGAGTATGTACAAGGTACTCGCTTCGATATTTTTCTTGATTCGTTGCTGCGCAACATTGAATACCACGTTGTCGTAAAGTTTGAATATATTGTATCAGTTGCTGATCAACACTACTTTCAGATATAAACCATTGTTGCATAAACTCCTCAACAGAGTGCCTCCACCCCCAACGTTTAAGATATGTCGGCAGTATTTTCTTCAAGTCCGCTTTTCCAACAAGACACTGCTCGAATTCTCCATGAAAAAAAACCGAAGCCTCTTTACGAGAAATACCATATTGTTGTTCTAGATGCGTTGCAAATTGCTCTCCCTGAATTACTACTCCATCCACATCCAATAAAAGTACTTTCATCATATTTTCATTTTAACAGTGTATATTTTTTTTTATACTGATATTTGGCTCTAAGAATATCATAAAATACTACAATTTTCCTTATTCAAATGAACGCATAAATAGTAACCCAACAATTGCAATAACTGCCGCAATAATCAATCGCGTTACAGGCACTGAGCTGCGTTTATGTACCATAAACAAACTAAAAAACAATACAAAAAGTGGTTGTAAACCCTCAGCTGCTTTTACCAACACAATAGGTCCTGCGCTAATGG
>DATDUS010000074.1:0-5132 GCA_035290285.1 Patescibacteria group bacterium | reverse complement strand
AATGTTTCAGCAGTTTCTTGCGGTGTTAATGGAATTTCTTGTGTAGCAAACATTGGGCCAGTATCCATTCCTTCGTCCATTTGCATAATAGTAACACCTGTTTTTTGAAAACCGTGTAGAATGGCAGTTTGAATAGGGGAGGCACCACGAAGAAACGGTAATAGTGACCCGTGTACATTCACAAAACCGTATTTTGGTATCTGTAGTAATTCTTTTGGAATAATTTTTCCATACGCAACAACAACAGCAATATCGGGCTGTAATTTTTGTTGCACTTCTTGTAAAAAATCAGCACCTTCTTTTTTAGAAATGCGTAACGTTTTTGGTTGATATACAGGAATAGTGTGCTGCTGCGCTATTTTTTTTATAGGTGAGGCAGCAAGCGCTTGCCCGCGTCCTTTTGGTTTATCTGGTTGGGTAACACAACCAATAATGGAATAATTATTATTAATCAGATATTCAAGACAGGGGACAGAAAATTCTGGTGTTCCAAAAAAAAGGATTCGTGTTTTATGTTGTAACGTACTCATATTAAATTAAATAGCAACAGATGTTGTTGCTTGTTTTGTGATTTCAGTTGCTTTATCAATAAACAGAATGCCATTTAAATGATCCACCTCATGCTGTAAAATTCGAGCAAACATTCCTTTTGCTTTAATATCGATAGTTTCTCCGTTCAGTTGAGTCGCTTTTACGCGTACTTTTGTTGCGCGTTCAACAAGACCGTATGTTTGTGGCACAGACAAGCATCCTTCTTCCATATTAGCGGTTTTTTTACCAGCAGAAGCAATACGTGGGTTTACTAAAATAAGGTGTTCTTTTGTTTCAGCATATTCTTTTGCAATAGCAATCATTCTGATGCATTTGCCAACTTGAGGCGCTGCAATACCAACACCATCAAAATCAACCATCGCTTTTGCAAGCTCTTTGGCAAATTCTTGAAGTTCTTTTTTTTGTAATTCCGTACGAGATATTTCAGTTGAAACTGTTCGCACTTCCGGGTCTTCGGTTGTATAAATACGTAATGACATACTATTTTTTGTATCATAGTTTATGTTCTGACGTCAACTTTAGAGCCTATCAATCATTAAGTTTTGTGGAAGAGAAGAAGTATCGATTGCGCCTTTATGTGGTGTGTTTTTTTTTGTGCGATTATTGATGAGATAGGAGTATTCACCAAATGGAGGAAGATGAAAAGCCTTTCGTATATTCATTTCTCGTTGAATAAATGTTTGATATCGATTGTGAATTGCATCTTGAATAATTGGGTGTTCAGGAGAAAATGTTTGGATGAGTATAGAAATTTGTGCTGACAAAAGAGAAACAAGTAGTTGAAAGACGCGTTCTTCTGAACGAAAATGTGGATATACGAGTAAATGATCAATTGAGAGGATTCCGATATAATCAAAAATAGACAGCGGTGTTACGCGAAATATTTTTTCAGTTGCAATAACAATGTCGGCTTTTTGAAGAGTTGTGGCATGTATCTTTTCTGTTGTTTTATCGATCCGCACGATCCGTTTTTTTGGAAAGAGCTCATGAATTTCTTGTTCAAGACGTGTAATGCCTTTTCGTGCAAAACGTAATCGATTACTTTTACAAGTGGTACATGCGGCTGCATCTTGCGGAAGTAATTGAAAACAATCTTTACATACAGCAACTCCATAATTTCCTGTTCTATTGAGAAATAGTAGGGTGCATTTTGATGACGCAATGCGTTCTATGAGTTTATCTGAAAACCATGAATAATTTTGTTTTTGACGTTCTTGTTCCATAGGAATAACTTCAATATGAGTTGCTTTCCATGGTCTTCGAATATCATGATACGTGGTTTTATTCTTAGCAATGCGTGCATATGATTCTACACTTGGTGCATGGCTGGTGAGTATCAGTGCAAAAGGTTTTTCTGTGTATAGTTTACGTATATTATAAAGTACGTTTCGTACATGGTAACGTGGATTACAATGATACTGTTTATGTGAACGAGATTCTTCTTGATCAAGAATAATAGCTGAAAAATATTTTGGATGAAAAAAAACACACTTTTTTGTTCCAATGATAATAACTGGCTGAGTCGATGATTGTAATGTACATTCTGTTTGAGCTAAAAAAGAAGGAGAAGCTTTTTCTGGGACAGTAATAATTATTACGTTTTGTAATGTCAGCGCTTGTACTATTTTTGGCACCACATGATACTCCGGAACAATAATTAATAGATGACCAGACTGCTGTGTTGCTATACTGTGATATATGTTCAAAATATCTTCATACTGTGAATAATGAATGAGATATTCTTTTTCCTTAAGTGAAATTTTCTTTTTTAAAAAAGGCACTTGGATAGTTAGATCTGGCAGATGATGCCGTAAGGGTAGGCTCCCTTGCAATGCATGGCGTAAGCTCGCATTGCAAGGGAACTCACGACGACAGCAGAACCCGCTACTATTTATATTAGAAAATATCGTTTTAAACGCATGAGGTTTAGAAATGCCATAATAGAACGCAAACCAGCCAAGAAAATGTAATTGAAATGAATCAAGCAAACAATTTTCATTAATAAAACCAAGTATTGGTTTTATTATTTTAAAGGTACTGTGTTGTTTTATATTCCATACAATTGCTGGCAGTTGTTTGTTGCGAAATTCAACACAAACTATCATGCCTTTGCGCACGGCAAGATTTGACGGAATATGATAATCGAACAATTCTTTGCCACGAATTGTCCGTGTATATGGTATCACTTCAGCTATCATTCTTAGATGAGAACAAAATTGGTTACAAGTTGACCTTGATGATACAGTTGCTCATACGAAAGTACATCTGGTTCTGTGTGTAGTTTATGTATTGCGCCAAGAAGGACGACGAGTGGAGCAAATACGTCAGTATGGCTGTTATCCAGAATGTGTATATTGATCTTGAGAATTTGTTCTGGTTGTTTCATTTTGAGTGCATTGATGCACACAGTATCAAATGCTTGTTGTTCATGAGTAGTGGTGTTAGTAGAACGATATTCAGATAAGTGACCAGCAGCAATAATGGCAACACGCTTATTTGTTTGCAGTATTTCTTGTCGTAAAAAATTACCAAATTCAGAATGTTTTTGCACAGGTAAATGAGCCGTAGAAATTACAATGACTCGCGTATTTGGTAAATGATTTAATAATAAACGTATGGGTGCGGCAATTTCAGCCTGAACAATAGATTCGGCAACGACTGTTACTGGAAGATGGTTGCTTTGTATATCAACAGCTTCTTTTAAATGTGCAGCAAATTCAACGTCGCTGAAAAATGAATATTTTTTTGCAGTTACATCTGATTTATGCATTTTTAATGTAGAAGAGATTGGATTTGCAATATTTATATTAAACAAATCAGAAATTTGAGAACCATATGATGTTAATACAATAATTGTATCTGGTTTCATAAAATACAACTCACCTTCCAATTCTTGAAGGGCATTGCATGTTTGAGAACTATGATCTGTGCCTGTTGTGAGGCAGTCCATAGCTAATTGCGGATGATTTGGCACAACGGCTGCAAAAACAAGGGGCATAATATTATTTTTTTGTTTTATTAGTGCGACGTTCCGTTGTTTTCTTTTCTTTTTTACTCAATGTAATCATCTTTCCATCTTTATGCAATTGTAACACAAAATCAGAAACAGTGATAATATTTTTCCACTGATAACCATATCCATCAAATACTTTTTTAGATTTAAAAGCATGTTTACGCTGATTTGCAATAATATAGACAGCTTTTGAATTTTTTGAAGTGATCAATGTGCCGTCCTTGAGTAATAAAGGACCTCGTTCTTTTATTTTTGAGAGAGAAGCAGAATCACGATTTTCAATCGGATAATAAGGCAATCGATTTTGTAAAATAGTAGGGGAGAGAATCGCACGTTTATACCCATCGGCTCCTATATAGTACAGAGTTTTTGTGGTAGTATCTTTTACAACTACACCACGTGGATCAGCATTGGTTTCGGTAATAGGTAAGCCATTTGGAATAACTTTTAATTCTTGTGTAGTCGCAGAAATAATTTCTTCTGTATGAAAACCATAGTGACGAAATGCGGACAAAGAAACAAATGGGCGTTTTTTTCCTTTAGCAAAAAGATAGACGCCTCCATTTGGTGCCTGCAGTAATGAATATTCAGGAAATTGGATAGGAGTACTTGTTTTGTATTGTTCCCCCACAATAGCAGGAACAGAAATTATTTGGCTTTCATCATAATTTGCATATAATGCCCCACGTGATGTAAATGGGAATTTTTCTTTTCCTTTAATGAGATATACAACATTTCCAATTTGAAGCAGAGAGCCGGTAGGATATGTATAGAGATATTTTGGTTTATACCACTCCTGCCACAGTTTTTGAAAGGCAGAATTAGCGCCCCATCGACGATCGCCGCCGCCATATGCGCCAACATAGGGATTATACGTGTATAACGCAGCAGTAATATTATTTGTGGGCGTCACATCAATACCATCTAATGTTCTTTTTGTAATGCCACGACCCCACCCAGAAACAGTATGACCAACCGTCGCTAAATCATGTAAATATCCATGTCGTATACGATTCCCAGCACTATAAATTTGTTTTGTAAAGCCTTTATACGGGGCAGCCGTTGATGCAGAACAGCCATCGCATCGGCCGTACCCCAGCCACCAGTCTTTTATTGAATGTGTGAGTTGTGCATTGGTAATAGCCCCGGATTCTTTTTGACCCATGACTAAAAAAAAGAGGGGGTTGAGAGAATATTGCTGAGAGGCTTTATGAATAATTTCTGCAGCACTTCTGACAACACCATCAATATCAGTAGTGTGATATCGTGCGAGTACTGAGCCTTTTTCGGTTAAAAATGCTTGAATTCCTTCTACAGAAAGATATGTAGAATTTTCTGCTTCTGCATCTGTAATAATAGTATTTTTTGTAAAGGTAAAAGCATATGTAGCAGTCAATGGGACAGTAAGAAGTATAGTCATGAGTACTATAGTCACAAGAAATGTATGTTGAAATACGTGTCTGTGTTGTATTTTCATGTATAATATTATACTATAAACTGAGCAAGAAATCAATTTTTCCAAAGAGTGGGTATCTCAGCTGCGGGGAGGACGCCATTCAATGCACGC